>NZ_CALIED010000066.1:0-122798 GCF_938022135.1 uncultured Psychrobacillus sp. | reverse complement strand
CATCCCGTAGGAGTCGCCGTCTGGCGCTCCAATCAATAAATGGGAACAGCTTTAGCATCGATAAAGCGCTAATAAATTTATTCGCATAAATATAGCTTTTATGTTTTAGAAAATTTGATAATGAGGGCAACACTTATATCATGGGGCATGACAGCGATTTTTAAGGGATAATTATTGGAAAGACTATTGTCTCTATCCGCTTGAACAACTGCTATGATGTAACAAAAAAAGCCCTAAAAATTTTACGATTTGTAAAATTTCAGGACTTTTAACTTAAAGGAGGATTTTTTTCCATTCTCTTCGATGCGTACAAAGTATTAAGAATTATGTATAACTATCTAATCTTCATCAACAGTCAGAATAATAGCCATGGGACCTATGTCTGTAACTTCAACGGGTAGAAAGAAAGCCTGTTGGAAACCATATAACTTACTTTGTCCTACAATTACAGTAGGAGGGGTTATATCTATTTCTAATCCTTGTTGTGCAACAACCGTACATAAATTACCTGCAATCATGTTTCCTAGTTCGCCTGTAAAAGATTCAAGCATTTCTCCCTCTAAAGGCATACCAAACATAGAGGCACCAACAGATGAAAAATAATGAGAAGATGCATCTATTATAATTCTTGCTTTCATATCGCCTACAATACCGATCAGTACAGCCATTTCCACTACCTCATATGGTTGAGACAAGAGAGTAGGTGGGGTATAACTAAGGTTTAAAGGGATGACTGCTTTTATAGATTGAATCGTCCCATTCAATATAGTTTGTATGTTCCTAGAAAGAGTCATCTTTTTCCTCCAAGTAGTAAAGTTGAATCAATTTTAGCATAATATCTAGTCAAAAAGAATATATTTTATAGTCATTTGTGAATTGTTATGTTATCATTTAAATGAGAATGAATATCAAGTTCAGTTGAGAGGGAGATAGTCATGTTATATATTTTAATTGGCTCAACAGTTGTTATTTATAGCGTAGTTACAAAGCATGTATTAAGTTCAATAACACCTCATTCAAAATAAGAATTATTTATGTGATGACTTTATGACAATAAAGTCATCTTTTTTTATATTTTCTGATATGATATACATATTGTTTATTAGATAAAAAGGGGAAAAATTTCAAATGGATCAATTAGAAGAACTACAGAATATTAAACAGAAAAACGCTTTGCTTGCAGCTATCTTTAAGCAAAATAAGGATAATGAAAGATATGCCAAGTCAAAGCTATTTGCAGATAAATTAGAAAAACAAACATTTACCATTGCTTTTGCTGGTCACTTCTCAGCAGGTAAATCTAGTATGATTAATGCACTCGTAAATGAACAACTGCTACCGACTAGTCCCATACCTACGTCGGCTAATATTGTAACGGTAAATAAAGCAGATGAAAATTATGCGATTGTCCACTTTGTGGATCAGTCTCCTGTTAAATTCTCAGGAGAATATGATATACAGCATGTAAAAAAATATTCAAAGGATGGTAGTAAGGTTTCTCAAATAGAAATTGGTCATAAAACATCTGGGCTTCCAAAAGGTATTACCGTTATGGATACGCCTGGTGTTGATTCTACAGATGACGCTCACCGAGTGTCAACAGAGTCGGCGCTCCATCTCGCAGACATCGTATTTTATGTGATGGACTATAACCATGTACAGTCTGAATTGAACTTTCAGTTTACAAAACAATTGCTGCATTACAATGAAAACATATACTTAATCGTTAACCAGATTGATAAGCACCGAGAAGAAGAGTTGTCTTTTACTGCTTATAAAGAATCTGTGTCATCTGCTTTTACCGCGTGGAATGTAATTCCAAAGGATATTTACTATACCTCTTTAAAAAACAGAGAGATGCTACATAATGACTTTGAGCAAGTAAAACAAATTGTAAATGATTCCATCCTTCATAAAGAAGAACTTTTTTTACTTTCAGCTACAGCTACATTAGAAAAACTAAAAGATGAGCATCTGGAATTTTTAGAAGAGGAAAAAAAAGGTCTACAGCATGAGCTAAGTTATTTATTAACCGAGGAAGATTGGATTAATGTCGAAGAAATCTTGGAACAGTTTGAAGTCTCTGAGAAACAAAAAAAGCTTCAAGAAAGCGACGCTTGGAAAAAGGTATTTGAATCTAACAGAAAAGAAATTTTAAGCAATGCCTCGATAATGACGTATGAAATTCGGGAGAAGCTAAAGAGTTATGCGGAAAGCAGGCAGGATAACTTCAAAGTTGGCTTCTTATCGAGTAAGAAAAAGACGGAACAAGAAAGAAATAATAGGTTAACAGAGACAATTGAGCTACTAGAGACAATTGTTTCCACTCATATTACGGCACATATTAAAAACTTAATGAAGCGGATGCTAAAAGATGTTGGTTTATTAAATGACAGTAAGACAAGTGAAATAAATAATATGTCATTTTCATTGCCATCCGAAATTATCGTAGATACGATGCATAATGGGGCTAGTACAACAGGTGATGCGATATTAAATTACGCAAATCGTGTAAACGATGCAGTTAGCCGATACTTTGTAAAAGAAACGGAAGCTTGGAAAGAAGAAAATATTCAATATATTGAAGAGCATTCTTCTACTGAAGACGAGCAGTTTAATAAGAAAACGGATACTTTAAGAGAAAAACAAGAAGCTATTTTAAAAGTGACAGAAATAGAGAAAAGGGTAGAGGATCTTAGCAAGTTAGTAATAGCTCCTACTCTTCAAATTCGAAAGGATAGTGTCGATCTTTTAAGTGAGTGGAACGAAGAACGTCAATTGTTCGAACGTTCTATTGTGGAATATGTAGAGACAACTGAAGAGGAAGAAGAGGCAGTTAATGCTGTCGCTACTGAAGAGGAGAGATCTGAGGAAGCTCCAATATTAGCATTTGATGAAATTATTCACCGTGCAAATAAGATTGGAGAGATTTTAAAAGAGCTCCCTGACTTTCAGGAAGCTGCTTCCGTTATTAAGAAGAAAGCAATGCGGGTAGAAAACCAACAATTCACTATTGCGCTTTTTGGAGCTTTTAGTGCCGGAAAATCCAGTTTTTCTAATGCACTGATGGGAGCTAATGTGTTGCCTGTATCCCCAAACCCTACTACGGCAACCATAAATAAAATACATCCCGTAACAGATACTCACTTGCATAATACCGCTGATGTTAGCTTGAAGACGAAAGAGCAGCTTTTGGAGGATGTTAAGTTTGCCTTTGAACAGTTAGGAATTACTATTACTTCTTTAGAAGAAGCCTTCGAAAAAGCTCCAGCTGCAGTAAAAGAGAACTCTACTGAGGAAGTTCATAAATCCTTTATTAACGCATTTTATATCGGATACCCTGCTGTAAAGGACAAGCTGGGAGAAGTTTTAAATGTAGATGAAAAGGAATTTTCTCTTTTTGTCGCACAGGAATCTAAAAGCTGCTTCGTAGATTTTATTGATTTCTATTTTGATTGTGAGTTAACAAGATTAGGAGTAACTTTAGTTGATACTCCGGGAGCAGACTCCATAAATGCTAGACACACAGGAGTCGCTTTCGACTACATTAGAAACGCAGATGCAGTATTATTTGTGACGTACTTTAACCATGCTTTTGCTAAAGCAGATAGAGAATTCCTAATTCAGCTTGGCCGTGTGAAGGACTCTTTTGAGCTAGACAAGATGTTCTTTGTAGTGAATGCAATTGACCTTGCAAGTAATGAGGAAGAGGCAGATTTAGTAAAGCAATATGTCAAGGACGAGCTACAGCGTTTTGGTATTCGTTTCCCTCGAGTGTTTGGTGTCTCTAGTCTTCAAGCTTTGCAAGAAAAAGAAAATAAGATGCAGCTGCATAAAGGTATGGAGCAGTTTGAAAAATCATTCCATCAATTCTTAGAGCAGGATCTTAAGCAAATTGCTGTCATTGCTTTAGAAGAGGAATCGAATCGCCAGAAAAATAAATTGTTATCTCTCATCCAACAAACCGAGGCTAATCTAGCTCGAAAAGAAGAAAGACTGACGGAGCTTACTAATCAAGAAGAAAAAATAAGAGAACGATACACACAGTACAACGCTATATCCTTAACAAAGGATACGACGCAAGAATTAGAGTCACTACTTTTTTATGTTTTACAACGTGTGTATTATCGCTTTAATGAATTTTTCAAGGAAGCTTATAATCCTTCCCTGTTTTCTAATCACAGCGCTTCCGTTGCTTTAGACATCGCTCTAAAAGATATTCTTCAAATGATTCGTTTTGATTTGGAGCAGGAGTTACGTGTAACCAACTTCCGAGTTCTTCAATTTATCCAGAGACAAATAACCCAGCTGGATAAGGAAGAAATGAGAATCTTAAAGGATTGGAATGGAAGCTTAACTTTTAGCCCTCATGAAAGTGAGGACTATGAATTATTAGAGTTTGTAGGTCCTTTCCAAGACAAAGATAAATATAGTCACGTAAAATCATACTTTAAAAATGCTAAGTCCTTCTTCGAGAAAAATGAAAAAGAAAAGTTAAGGGATACTCTATCTGAGGAAACAAAAGTAGAAGCAACAGCCTATATCGAACAAGAGAAACAAAGACTGGTTGAATGGCTCATCCATTATGCTGAGCAAGAAATAGAGCGAGCTCGTATAAAATGGCTGAACGAATCATTACAACAGCTTGCTGCTGAGCGAAAACTGTTGGAGCAAGAAGAGACGTTGAACCGCTGGAAAGATATTTATCAAAAAATTCAGGGTGGAGGTAATGCTTAGTGACTAAGGTTTTTATCGATCTAACTGATATTGATGCTAATACTACAAGGTTTATCGATACACGCTTTAACCTAGCTGATTCTAAGGCTGGATTTGTTTTGTTTCAAGATGGGCATGTAGAAGGTGCGGTTTACTGGGACTTAGAAAAAGATCTTTCTAATATGGAGGATGTTCATGGTAGACATCCAATGATTTCGAAAGAGAAAATGACAGAACTCATACAGAGCGCAGGACTATCATTGGATGACCAAATAGTTATATACGATCAAGGAGCAGTACCTTTTTCTTTAAGAGCATATTTTTTACTAGAGTGGGCAGGCTTTAAGAATGTTAAAGTTTTACGTCAGGGTTTTGAAGAAATAAAGCAAGCACTTCCCATTACTAAGAAAATAACCTATTACGACAATACGAAAGTAGTTCCTAGTTGGAATGATAATATATTGTTAAATATGGACGATGTCCGTGAGGTTGTAAAAGGGAACAAGGAAGGTCAGTTAATTGATGCACGTGCAGCTGCTCGATTCAGAGGCGAGATAGAGCCAATTGATCCGGTAGCTGGTCATATCCCCACAGCAATTAATTATGACTGGGAACAATTAAAGCAGGGTAGTACTTTTTTAGACAAAGACTCATTAACTGCAAAGTTAAGTGATCTAACGAACAAAAAGAAGCCAGTTATCGCGTACTGCGGAAGTGGGGTAACTGCAGCTCCATTATATGCAAGCTTAAAAGAGGCTGGATATGAAGATGTTAAATTATATGTTGGTAGCTATAGTGACTGGATTCGCGAGAACGAAATAGAAACATCTATATAACTAATATAAAAATAAACATGAGGCTAGGCTGCCAATTATAAACCTTAAAAATTTTACTACCTGGTAAGGTTTCGAGGATTCTATTCTAATCACCTGGAGTTGTTTTCCGATACAGCGGACGCTTTCTGGGGGGTCTGCAAACAACTAAAATGAAGAAATGTCTTAAAAAACCGTGAAATCAAGTTGCCGATTTCACGGTTTTTTTATTGCATTTTTAACTTTAACTACTCATATTTAACGTACAAAAAGATACTTCTTATTAATATAGGTGCTTTCTTCAGTAGCAATTACTTCAGCATATGGAATACCAAATAGAGTATAAGCAGTAAGCACGGAATATTCAGCTTGACCCGTATTTTCATCTATGATCGTATCATTGACCTCATACGAGACAACCATGAGATTATCAATCGAGTGTTGAAAAGTATTAATTGTAGTCCCTATAAAAGTATCATTCATCTGCGTATTGGTAATCCCTGTAGGTAGAAATGCTGCAAAAAAAGTAATGAATACAATTACTTTTAAAAATGCTTTGCCGGGATGAAAAAATGCTCTTTTTCTTTTCATGAACTTCATAATCGATATCTCCAATCTTTTATACACGTTCTATTAGCTTATTCATCATAATTCCTTTCAATGAATGTTATTTTCGTCAGTAAAAGGAAATAGGACTAATATCTTTAATTTCCAGTGTATTTAAGTTAGTATTGGAAAGACTAAATGATATCTTTTTAAATATTTTTCCTTTATAATTAATTGTCGTGCAAGAGAATTTGGTGTATAATAGGCGAATTGTATGTGTAAGAAAAGAGGGGCTAAATAATGAAAAAATCAATTTATGGTCTAACTAGAGACCAATTAATAGAATGGTTAATGGAACATGGTCAAAAAAAATTCCGTGCGGAACAAGTATGGGATTGGTTATATATTAAACGAGTACAAAGCTTTGCGGAAATGAAAAATGTAAACAAAGACTGTTTGGATCTTTTAGAAGAAAATTTCGTTATCCAAACGCTAAAAGAAAGTGTAAAACAGGAGTCGGCAGATGGAACGATTAAATTCCTTTTTGAAATGCAAGATGGGAATTTAATTGAAACAGTATTAATGCGTTTTAAATACGGTCTGTCCGTATGTGTAACAACTCAAGTTGGCTGTAATATCGGCTGTAGCTTTTGTGCAAGTGGTCTTTTAAAGAAGAGTCGTGACTTAGATGCTGGAGAGATAGTTGGACAAATTATGAAGGTTCAAGAGCATTTAGATCAGCTTCAAAAAGACGAGCGTGTAAGTCATATCGTAGTAATGGGTATTGGCGAGCCATTTGACAACTACAAAAATCTTATGAACTTCTTAAGAACAGTTAATGATCAAAAAGGACTTGCAATTGGTGCACGTCATATCACTGTTTCTACAAGTGGGCTAGCTAAGAAAATTATTGACTTTGCTAATGAAAATATTCAAGTAAATCTTGCTGTTTCTTTACATGCTCCAAATGACGAGCTTCGTTCTCAAATCATGGTTATCAATAAAGCCTTCCCAATTGAGAAAGTAATGGCTGCTGTTGACTATTATTTAGAAAAAACAAACCGTCGTATTACATTTGAGTATATCCTACTTAAAGACGTTAATGATCATGTGGAAGAAGCGCAGCAGTTGGCTAAGCTATTGGAAAATAAGCGACATCTTTCATATGTTAACTTAATTCCTTATAATCCGGTAGATGAGCATGGACAGTACCAACGTAGTACTGAAAAATCCATTAGTGCTTTCTTCCAAACATTGAAGAATAAAGGAATAAACTGTGGAGTACGTATGGAGCAGGGTACTGATATTGATGCAGCCTGTGGTCAATTACGTAGTAAACAAATTAAAAAAGAAAAAGCTGGAACAAAATAATTTATTAAAAAACGCATCTGCCTCATTCAGGCGGATGCGTTTTTTGTTTCTTATCCATTTTGTCAGGATGTTCATCAATCGTATGCTTATAAGCATAGCCCTTGTTAATAGTGAAAATCGTTAAAGCTAGAACTATGACGAATATAATAATACTTATTATTATGACAGTACCCATAAAAAGATATCCTCCTAATACACGCATTATAGTTACATCATAGCACAAATGGCTTTAGTCAATCTGAGTCTACAAAGTGGCAACTTATATAGGAAAAGCGAGATATGGAAGCTCATAAAAAGGCTATCCCCTTCAAGAGGATAGCCTTACTAAATTTATACAGTTGCAGTTACGTTCATAACTTCTTCAATTCTTTCCCATGGAAGTTCCATTGCCGCAGCAACGCCTTGACCATAAGCAGGGTCTGCTTTGTAGCAGTGAATGATGTGACGGATTTTAATGAAATCTTCTACGCCATTCATATTACGAGCAGTATTTTCAAATAGGACTTGCTGTTGCTCAGGGTTCATAAGATTGAACAATTTACCTGGTTGCTCGAAGTAGTTGTCATCATCTTCACGGAAATCCCATTGAGTTGCTGCACCATCAAGAGATAGAGCAGGTTCTTTATATTGAGGTTGATCTTTCCATTGACCATAGCTGTTTGGCTCGTAAGTCATCGTGCTTCCTTTATTGCCATCTACACGCATAGCACCATCGCGGTGGTAAGAGTGGAATGGGCATTTAGGTTGGTTAACTGGAATTTGGTGATGGTTAACACCTAAACGGTAACGTGCTGCATCTCCATAAGAGAATAGGCGACCTTGTAGCATTCTATCTGGAGAGAAGCTGATACCAGGTACTACGTTAGCTGGTGTAAATGCAGCTTGCTCTACTTCTGCAAAATAGTTATCTGGGTTGCGGTTTAATTCGAATTCTCCAACTGGAATTAGTGGGAAATCTTTTTTATACCAAACTTTTGTTAAATCAAATGGATTATAAGGCATATTGTTAGCTTGTTCTTCCGTCATCACTTGGATATACATTTTCCATTTAGGGAAGTTACCTGCGTCAATTGCTTCCATTAGATCACGTTGGTGACTTTCACGGTCTACTCCTACGATTTCAACTGCTTCTTGGTCAGTAAGGTTTTCAATTCCTTGTACTGATTTCATGTGGAATTTAACCCAAACACGTTGACCTTCCGCATTGATCATTGAGAATGTATGGCTTCCAAACCCGTCCATCGTACGGTAGGATTTTGGTAATCCACGCTCACTCATTACGATAGTAATTTGGTGAAGTGCTTCTGGAAGAGAAGTCCAGAAATCCCAGTTGCTATTAGCGCTACGCATATTTGTGCGTGGGTCACGCTTAATGGCATGGTTTAAATCTGGGAATTTTAATGGATCACGGAAGAAGAATACTGGTGTGTTGTTCCCAACTAAATCCCAGTTACCTTGTTCTGTATAGAAACGCATTGCAAATCCACGAATATCACGCTCAGCATCCGCTGCACCGCGTTCTCCAGCAACAGTTGAGAAACGTACGAACATTTCTGTTTCTTTTCCGATTTCAGAGAATAGACTAGCGCAAGTATATTGAGTAATGTCATGAGTTACAGTAAATTTACCGTAAGCACCTGAGCCTTTCGCATGCATACGACGCTCTGGAATGACTTCTCTATCAAAGTGTGCTAGTTTCTCTAATAACCAAACGTCTTGAAGTAGAAGAGGACCTCTTCTACCAGCAGATTGTGAGTTTTGGTTATCTACTACTGGTGCGCCAGCTGCAGTTGTCATCTTGTTATTTTGATTTTCAGACATTCTTTTTCCCCCTAGATTAGAATCTTTATAATACAAGAATTATTATATCAAAGGGAAAGTGATAATGCTAGAATTAGATTATAATTATTTTTATCTGCACATAGTTTGTGAACAATTTTTGGCGCCTTTAAACTAATATAAATGTTGATATAAAGCTATTCTTCTATATTAATAACTCAAAAAGCGTGCTATCTTTATTCACTTCCTTATAAGAAAATCCATTTTCATTCATTCTCATTAAGAGTCCTGAATAATCATTACTAGTTTTCAATTCAATACCTACTAATGCCGGTCCGCTTTCTTTATTGTTTTTTTTCGTATATTCAAAGGTTGTAATGTCATCATTCGGACCGAGTACTTTATCTAGGAATTGTCGTAAAGCTCCAGCTCTTTGTGGGAAGCTCACGATAAAGTAGTAGAGTAGACCTTCATGAATCAATGACTTTTCTTTAATCTCTTGCATTCTTCCAATATCATTGTTACCACCACTAATAATACAAACTACAGATTTTCCTTTAATTTGTTCCTTATAAGAGTCAAGCGCTGCTACTGATAATGCTCCAGCAGGCTCTGCGATAATAGCGTGTTTATTGTACAGGTCTAAAATGGTGGTGCATACCTTTCCTTCTGGAACAAGTGTAATATCATCCACGTATTTGGCTACCACTTGATGCGTTAGCTTTCCGACGCACTTAACCGCTGCCCCATCTACAAATTTATCTATCGTTTCAAGTACGATTGGCCCGCTGTTTGCTATTGCTGCCTTCATACTTGCTGCTCCAGCAGGCTCTACACCAATAATTTGTGTGCTAGGAGATAGATTCTTTATATAGGAAGAAACACCAGACACTAAACCTCCTCCACCAATGCTACTAAAAACATAATCTAGCTTTTCATCAATATCATTCATAATCTCAACTGCGACTGTACCTTGACCTGCAATGATATCTAAATCGTCAAAAGGGTGGATAAACAGTCGATCATTCTCATTTGCGTAGGCAACGGCACTGCTAGCTGAATCATCAAAAGTATCACCAGCTAGAATAATTTCGACAAACTCACGTCCAAACATTCTTACCTGTTCAATTTTTTGACTCGGAGTAGTCAATGGCATAAATATTTTTGCGGATATTCCTAAATGGGCACAGGCATAAGCCACTCCTTGGGCATGATTTCCTGCACTTGCACAGACTACTCCTTTTTTACAGGCAGCCTCTTCAATAGTTTTTATTTTATAGTAAGCTCCTCTCAGTTTAAATGAGCGAACATGTTGAAGATCTTCACGTTTAAAATATATATTAGCCTCGTATTTCTCCGACAGATAGTCGTTTTTTTGTAAAGGTGTATGTAACACAACCTCTTTTAAAAATTGATGCGCTTTTAACACATCTTCAATTTGAAGTAATTTTGTCTCCGCCAGTTGCATTAGATGACCCTCCTAATTTTAATTATTCGTATATTTTAACACACTACAGCAGTAAACCCCTAATATATTTTTGACAATTCAAAACAATGTAACATTTATATGTCGTTGTTAATTATAAACAAATTTTGTTGACAATTTTGTTAACTTAGAACATAATGTGTTCATAGTTAACATAAAGTTATGTTAAGGAGATTGAATTATGCTTCCAATTAACAGAAAAAAGAAAATAATAGATGAGCTTTCTATAAAAGGGAAGGTTGAAATATTAGAGCTTGTAGACCTTTTAGAGGTTTCTGCGATGACTATACGAAGAGATTTAGATGAACTAGAAAAGCAAAAGAAATTAATTAGAACTCACGGAGGGGCGGCACTACCACAAGCGATCATTGGAGAGCAATCCTATGAACAAAAGCTCTCAGAAGCTCATCTACAGAAGAAGGAAATCGCACATATTGCAATAGGCTTAGTAAAAGATGGTATGAGAATTCTATTGGATTCTGGTACCACGACATTAGAGATTGCTAGATTATTAAAATCCCGTTCTAATATTACGGTAGTAACAAATGATATTAAAATCGCAGCAGAATTAACCGACTCGAAATTAGAAGTAATTTTACTTGGTGGTAAGGTACAAAATGGAGTTGGGGCAATATTAGGGTCATTTGCAGAACAAATGCTTAAAAACATTCACGTTGACATACTGTTTCTAGGTGCACATGCTGTACATTCCAATCTCGGTATTACATCTGCGACATTTGAGAAAGCATCTATTAAAAAAGAAATGATAAACGTCAGTGAGGCTGTCTATCTAACTGTAGATGCACAGAAATTTGGGAAAAAAGCATTTGCTAAAATAGCGGATGTGGACTCGGTTACCGGCATCATAACAGATAGCACTATTTCCAAAGAAGTAGAAAATATCTATAAGGAAAAATCTACTTTTATAAAGGGAGTGACAAAGTGAAAATAGGTATTATTGCAGATGATTTAACAGGAGCAAATGCCACTGGAGTCCTGTTAGCAAAAAACGGATTCATGAGTGCTACAGTCGTTTTCGGAGGGGAAGTGCCTAAAAATAGTAATTTTACTTCTATAAGTATAGATACAGATAGCAGGTACTGTTCTCCGTCTAATGCGGAAGAGCGAGTTCTGAAAGCATATGAACAGCTGACCAGTTGGGGGGCAAGCGTTATTGGCAAACGAATTGATAGTACAGTTAGGGGTAACTTGGGAGTAGAGACAGATGCTCTGTTAAATGCCATTGGCGGTAACTCTATAGCCATTGTAGTAGCTTCTTATCCAGATTCCGGAAGGGTAGTGTCTGGTGGTTATCTTTTAGTAGATGGGGTGCCAGTGGAGGCAACAGATGTCGCTAAAGACCCTATGAATCCAATTAGTATCTCACATGTCCCAACTATAATGGAAAATCAAAGTAAGTTAAAAGTTTCACATGTAGGGCTCGGTACAGTTTTAAAGGGTAAAGAGTCCATTCAATTACAAATCATTAAACAAATTGAAGCGATGAATCGGATTATAGTGGTGGATGCAGTGACAAATGAAGAAATAGATAACATTGCAGAGGCGATGGCTTCCATAGATGGAATACATTTTATCCCTGTTGATCCAGGTCCACTTTCTGCCTCTTACGGGAGAATGAAAGCCCATCAACATGTTCAAACAAATAAATTTATCGTGACCGTTGGCAGTATTACACCCTTAACTGGGAGACAGCTAAATTATCTGATAGATAAAAAGAATGCGGAACCTGTATATGTGCATGCGAGTGCTTTAGCATCGATGACGAATTCCTGGGAGAAAGAAATTGATCGAGCTACTGAAGAAGCTTTGTCTAAATTAGAAGATCAAGAAGTTTTGATAATTACTACTTACACACCTGGAACCGAAAAGCTGAATCTTTCAGAAATTGCTTTAAAAGAAGAGGTTACTGAAGAAAAACTGGCAAAGCGTTTAACAGAGGGACTGGCTAGAGTGACAAACAATGTGGTTCAGCAGACAAATCACCAAATAGACGGTACTTTTTCAAGTGGAGGGGATGTAACTGCGGCTATTTGTGCGGTAAGTAATGCTACTGCAATAGGCTTACAGGATGAAGTAATTCCTCTAGCTGCTTATGGTCATTTTATAGGTGGAACATTTGATGGGATACCTGTCATTACTAAAGGTGGAATGGTAGGAGACAAATATTCAATTTATAAATGCGTAAGATTTTTAACGAATAAAAAAGAAGAAGGAAGTGTTCTAGTATGACAACAAGAGAAATTATTGCGATACCAATGGGTGATGCCGCGGGAATCGGCCCAGAAATTACAGTTAAGTCATTAGCTAAAGAAGAAATTTACTCTATGTGTAAACCACTTGTGGTAGGTGACGCTAAAATTATTCGCAAAGCGATCGAAGTAACAGGTGTAGATTTAGAGATTAATATAGTTACTTCACCATCGGAAGGTTCTTATGAATATGGAGTAATAGATATCTTAGATTTGAATAATATAGATTTAGAGCAATTCAAACCGGGTCAAGTTTCTGCTCAAAATGGCCAAGCGGCATTTGAATTCATTAAAAAGTCAGTGGAGCTAGCAATGACTGGAGAAGTAAAGGCATTGGCAACCACTCCAATTAACAAGGAATCATTAAAAGCTGCAAATGTTCCTTACATTGGACACACGGAAATGCTTGAAGATCTTGGTGGTGCTCCAGATCCTTTAACTATGTTCCAAGTCAATGGGATGCGTATTTTCTTCTTAACTCGTCACTTATCTGTTGCAGATGCTATTAAACAGATGACTAAAGAGCGTGTTCGAGATTATTTAAATAGATGTGACCAAGCTTTACAGCGCCTAGGCGTCGAGAGTCGTAAGTTAGCAGTTGCAGGGTTAAATCCTCATGCCGGCGAGGGTGGCTTGTTCGGGATGGAAGAAGTGAATGAGATTAAACCAGGTGTTGAGCTTGCTAAAGCAGATGGAATTGATGCGTATGGCCCAGTGCCAGCTGACTCCGTATTCTTCCAAGCACTTAATGGTAAATATGATGCAGTTCTTTCTTTATACCACGATCAAGGTCATATTGCAGCTAAGATGACTGATTTTCATCGTACTATTTCCATTACGAATGGGCTTCCATTCTTACGTACTTCCGTAGATCATGGCACAGCTTTTGATATAGCTTGGAATAATATCGCATCTGAAGTAAGTATGTACGAATGCATCAAGCTAGCTGCTGAGTATGCGCCTAAGTTTACACGCGAGTCTTTGTAGATTTTGTAGAAAGAAAAGGGGGAAACCCCTTTTCTATTTAAATATACATAATTGAAAGGGGTTTCAGAGATGGTTTTAGAAATGCAAATGTTATTGGGGTTAGTTATCGGTGTTACAGTATTAATTTTACTTGTGTTAAAAACAAAGATTCATGCTTTTTTAGCTTTACTTATTGCTGCTTCTATTACAGGGCTTATCGGCGGGATGGAGCCATTAAAAGTAGTTAACTCTATTACAAGTGGTTTTGGTAATACACTAGCTTCCATAGGGATTGTAGTTGGACTAGGGGTTATGATGGGTAGAATTTTAGAAGTAACTGGAGCAGCTGAAAAGCTTGCTTATACGTTAATTAGAGTAGTTGGAAAGAAGAAAGAAGAATGGGCAATGGCGATTGCTGGTTATTTTGTATCTATTCCAATTTTCGTTGATTCAGCATTTGTCATTTTAAATCCGTTAGTAAAGTCATTATCACGAAAGACTGGTAAATCCGTAGTGACACTGGGTGTTGCTTTAGCGATTGGTTTAGCTGCAACTCACCATGCAGTTCCACCGACACCAGGTCCATTAGGAGTAGCAGGTATTTTTGGAGTAGATATAGGGGAAATGATCCTTTGGGGATTAATATTTGCAATTCCAATTATTATTATAGGTGTTTTTTATGCAAAATGGGTTGGTAAAAGAATCTACCAAGTTCCAGAGGAAGATGGAGAAGGATTTGTGCGTAAGGATTCTTCCGAGATGGTGTATAAAGATTTTTTGGCTGCTTCTGCTGACCGAGAAAAAGAACTACCATCTTTCTTTATTTCATTTTTACCGATATTATTACCAATCATATTAATATTCTTAAATACTACGCTAACGGCTTTAGAAGTAACAGGAGGGGTTTGGGAATATGTGTTGTTCCTTGGACAACCGATTATCGCATTAGCCCTTGGATTAGTTGTAGCGATTTATGGGTTAGCTAATCAAATGAAAAAAGACGAAGCGTTAGAAAGAATGGAAGAAGGTATGACAACTGCTGGTATTATCCTGTTAGTTACAGGTGCTGGGGGTGCTCTAGGTACAGTGTTGCGTGACAGTGGTACTGGAGATTATTTAGCTGAAATCATTGCTGGTTTACCATTACCTGCAATACTTGTGCCGTTTTTTATTGCCTCAATAGTACGATTAATACAAGGAAGCGGGACCGTTGCAATGATAACAGCTGCTTCTATTTCTGCTCCGATCTTAGCTAATCTTGACGTTAACTTAGTCTTGGCGGCTCAAGCTGCAGCACTAGGAGCGATGTTATTTTCATATTTCAACGATTCTTTATTCTGGGTTGTTAACCGTATGTTAGGAATAACCAAACTAAAAGAACAAATTTTAGTTTGGTCTGTACCAACAACTATAGCATGGGGAACTTCATTGATTATGCTAATTATTGCAAATGCAATAGTAGGTTAATAGGGTAAAAGAGTACTCCCTCATTCCAAAAACCTTTATATTACAAGTATTACAGGTGCCTGGCACTTGTAATACTTGTAAATGATAGTGAAATAATAATGATATTATTCAACAATAGTTTAGGCTCGATTCTAATATAATTTAGCATGTACCCCATGAGTAATAAGCTTTAAGGTTATATAATTACTAAATACTATTTGCAAAGTTTTATCTTAAACATCAGACAAAAATAAAGCCCTGAAATTTTACAACAGTAAAATTTCAGGGCTTTTCATTTTCGGGAGTGATTATTTCCAACTATATTTAATAGGAAATAAAATGTCTTAATCCAACTAGCTGCCTAGATCAAAATTCACTAAAATAGAATCTTAAAAAGTGTCTATATGGGAACTAGTCTTATGCTAACAAAATTAAAAAAATTAATGAACTACTAGTTTATTCTAACGCAGCCTATACTACTTAATAAAACCGAAGTTATTTAAAGGATAATACGTCATGTTTACGGTACCGAGTACTATATCCATAGATATGAACCCAACACTAGGCTCTCGGCTGTCATTACTAAAGCGTCTATTGTCTCCAAGTACAAATAACGAACCCTCCGGTACTACTACTTCACCTAAGTATTCTTCCAAGGTAAAGTCCTGGGTTAGCGTGCCATGATCAATTAATTCCTTTTTCAATTCATCTAAATAAGGCTCATCGTATTTTTTTCCATTTATTAAAAGCTCATCATCTTTATAGGTAATATGGTCGCCTGGTAAACCTATAACTCGCTTGATGTAATTAGTTTCCTTATTAACCTTAAAAACAATAATATCAAATCGCTCGTAGTCATTAAATTTAGGACCGATTTTATTGACCATCACCTTATCTCCATTTTCAAAGGTAGGAAGCATAGAAGCACCTTCCACTTCTATAGGTATAAACAAAAAGAAGCGTATCCCAAAGGCAAGCAAAACAGCAACTCCAATTGCTCCGACCCATTCTCGCAATTCGTTTTTTCCATTCTTTGTTTTCAAATTTCCTACCTCACATTTCTACATTCTCTTCCATTTATTTTACCACAATATAGCAATAATGGCCTATTAAATGGCCTTATTGATATTGATTCAATAGCTTGAAGAACTGTATGGTAAAGTCGTGGAATACCTTTTCTGATGGAGACAAATCCCTCGTCACCGGACTAATCATACCTACTGTCCTTTGGAGTGGTGGAGATATGAGTGGAACCTTAGTTGTAAATCTAGGGATAGAGTCATAGAAAGTACTGTCTGGTAGTATCGTGATTCCTACACCAGCAGCAACTAGACCTTTTAACGCAACCATATCTTCTCCAACCGATGAACTTTTAGGTGTAAACCCTACGGAATGACAAGCATCATAAACAAGTTTATGCAATATATATCCTTTTGGAAATAGAACAAAGTCTTCTTCTCTCATGTCAATTAAGGGAATCTTTTCTCTTTTTGCAAAGCGATGATTCGTAGGTACTAGTACAGAAAAGTTTTCCGAAAACAAAATGGTGGTATTAATAGTATTATCCTTTGGAGGAAGTGGGCCTAAAAAAGCGATATTAATATCTCGTTTTTTGACTGCCTCGATTAAATGATTGTAAGAGCCTTGTCTCAACTGAAATGCTACGTTAGGATGCTCCTTTTTAAAGGCAGAAATAACAGTGGGGAGTAAATGACCAGCCAAACTAGTTGGGAAACCGATTTTAATAGTTCCTTTTTCTGGATCTAGATACTCATCAATTTGTTTTTTGGCAAAATCGATTGCTTGTAGTGCAGACAGGCAATGCTCTAAAAAAATCTTACCTATTGGCGTTAATTTTACATTTCGCCCAATACGTTCGAATAATTCCACACCCAGTTCACTTTCTAGATTAGCGATTTGTCTACTAACTGCAGACTGTGCGACGTGTAAATGAATAGCTGCATCCGAAATATGTTCTCTTTCGGCTACTTCTTTAAAGTACCTTAATTGCCTGATTTCCATAGTTTTCTCCTAACCTATCTCAAAAGTAGATTGTTTATATCCAAATTATATATTGTTTATATTATTTTGAAAACATACAATGTTCCTAACACACTTTTTTGGAAAATGGAGGTCGATTGCATGACATTTCACCAATTACCTGGAGCGCAGGGCATGTATAATCCTGAATTAGAGCATGACGCCTGTGGGATAGGTTTATATGCTAATATAAAAGGCTTACCGACACACGATATAGTAAAAAAAGGCTTAGAAATGTTATGCCGGTTAGACCATCGTGCAGGAAAAGGCAGTGATGGCCAAACTGGAGATGGAGCAGGACTCATGGTGCAAATACCTGATGTTTTTTTTCGGGTTGTTTGCAGTCAATGGGATCTTCCAGAAAAAGGACAATATGGAGTAGGAATGTTGTTTTTTACTCAGGATGATGAGGAAAGACAGGCGATAGAACTAAAAATAAATGAGACGATTATTTCTGAAGGTCAAGAGCTAATCGGATGGAGGACAGTCCCTACTGATAAGAGTCAGTTAAGTGAATCCGCTAGAGAGTCTGCACCTGTAGTGCGACAAGTATTTATTAAGGCTAAAGATTTTAAAGACTCTCTAGCGTTCGAACGGAAACTCTATGTCATTAGAAAACTAGTGGAGCATTGGGCCCAGCAGGAAGCTAAAAAATTCTACTGCCCAAGTCTTTCTAGTCAGACAATCGTTTTTAAAGGAATGTTAACTCCTAAAGAAGTAGACGAGTTTTATGTAGATTTACAAGATGAACTTTTCACTTCTGCATTTTCTTTAGTACACTCTCGTTATAGCACAAACACATTCCCAAGCTGGGAGCGTGCTCATCCGAATCGCTATATCGTTCATAACGGGGAAATAAATACGCTACGAGGTAATGTCAACTGGATGAAGGCCCGTGAGCAACAATTCGTGTCGGATGCCTTTGGTGATGATTTAGAAAAACTACTTCCTATCATTGACACTAATGGAAGTGATTCATCTATGCTCGATAATGCATTTGAATTTTTTGTTTTAGCTGGCAGGTCTCCAGCGCATACGGCGATGATGCTTATCCCAGAGCCGTGGACAGAGAATCCACACATTTCACAAGAGAAAAAAGCATTTTATGCTTACCACAGCTCTTTAATGGAACCGTGGGATGGTCCAACAGCTATTTCATTTACAAATGGAAAGCAAATTGGGGCTATTTTAGACCGCAATGGTTTACGGCCGGCACGTTATTATGTCACAAAAGATGACTATATTATTTTTTCTTCCGAGGTTGGAGTAGTTGATATTGAGGAAGAAAATATTCTTTATAAGGAACGTTTAAGCCCAGGAAGAATGCTGTTAATTGATTTGGAGCAACAAAGAATTATTTCAGACGAGGAAATAAAATCTGAAATGGCAAGAGCACAACCATATCAGCAGTGGTTAAATGATCATCAATACAAGGTAATAGCTGAGGAAGATATACAGGAAAATGTAGAGGACCTATTGTTCCGTCAAAAGGCATTTGGTTATACGTATGAGGATATACACAAATACATTCTGCCAATTGCTATAGAAGGAAAAGACCCTATTGGTTCAATGGGGAACGATACTCCGTTAGCTGTTCTATCCGATAGACCGCAATCTCTTTTCAATTATTTTAAACAGTTATTTGCGCAAGTAACTAATCCACCAATCGATTCTATCCGGGAACATATTGTTACCTCTACGATGACGTTGCTTGGTGCAGAAGGTGACTTACTTAACCCTGGAGAGCTCAATGCTCGTCGAATCTATTTGGAAACACCTGTTTTAACGAATGGACAGCTTCAATCCATAAAGGATTTGAAGGATGAAAGTTTCCGAAGCGGCACTATATATATTAATATGTTTGAAGATTTGGAAAAAGATTTAGAGAGGATCTCTAAAGAAGCAGATGAGCTAATAGATAAGAACGTATCGCTTATCATTTTGTCAGATAGATCATTAAATGTGTCACAACCGACTATACCTGTTCTGTTGGCAGCCAGTAACCTGCATCAGCACTTGCTCCGAACAGGAAACCGTACGAAGGTGAGTATAATCGTTGAATCCGGGGAAGCAAGAGAGGTCCATCAGTTTGCTGCTCTCATCGGATATGGGGTGGACGCGATTAATCCTTATCTTGCATATGCAACTATAGCGGAGGCAATCCATGATGGCCATTTAGAAAGCACCTATGACGATGCAGTTGCTAAGTATAGCAAAGGTGTAGCAGAAGGCGTCGTTAAGGTAATGTCTAAAATGGGAATATCCACGGTACAAAGCTATCGAGGCGCACAAATATTTGAGGCGATAGGTATTGGCCATGACGTCATTGAAAACTATTTCACAGGCACAATTTCTCAGCTTGGTGGAATCGGCCTGGAAACGATTCGCGAAGAAGCGATTCGAAGACATCTATTAGCAGTAGAATCTACTGTCGATGCTTTAGATTCAGGCAGTGATTTCCAATGGAGAAGTACAGGAGAGCACCATGCCTTTAATCCGAAAACAATTCATACCCTTCAGTGGGCAACGCGACGAGGAGACTATGGACTTTATCGTCAGTATGCAGAAATGGCAAATGAAGAGAGAATCGGCTTTTTAAGAAATCTTCTTACTTTTAAAAAGGGGTCGAAAAAGATTCCACTAGATGAAGTAGAATCAGTCGACTCCATTGTAAAGAGATTTAAGACTGGTGCGATGTCATTTGGTTCATTAAGCCAAGAAGCTCATGAAACGTTAGCGATTGCGATGAATCGTCTTGGAGGGAAAAGTAACAGTGGAGAGGGCGGAGAAAATCCGAATCGATATGTGTTAGATACCAATGGAGATAATCGTCGTAGCTCTATTAAACAAATTGCTTCCGGCCGTTTTGGCGTAAACAGCCACTACTTGGTTGAAGCCGATGAGCTTCAAATTAAAATGGCTCAAGGAGCAAAGCCGGGTGAAGGCGGTCAGCTTCCAGGCAATAAAGTATACCCATGGGTAGCAGATGTAAGAGGCTCGACGACAGGGGTAGGTTTAATATCTCCACCTCCCCATCATGATATCTATTCCATCGAGGATATGGCCCAACTGATTCATGACTTAAAAAATGCAAATCGCTCAGCTAGGATTAGTGTCAAGCTAGTTGCAAAATCTGGCGTAGGAACAATTGCTGCGGGTGTTGCTAAAGGTGCAGCGGATGTAATTGTAGTAAGTGGGTACGATGGTGGAACGGGAGCGTCTCCGAAAACAAGTATTAAGCATACAGGATTACCTTGGGAGTTAGGCCTTGCGGAAGCTCATCAAACATTAATGCTAAATGGGTTGCGAAACAAAGTAGTACTTGAAACAGATGGCAAACTCATGACTGGTAAGGATGTCGTTATGGCTGCCTTGTTAGGAGCAGAAGAATTTGGTTTTGCAACAGCTCCCCTAATTGTACTTGGATGTGTGATGATGCGTGCTTGCCATATGGATACTTGTCCGGTTGGAATAGCAACACAAAATCCAGAGCTAAGAGATAAGTTTAGTGGGTCTGCGGACTATGTTGTAAACTTCATGAAGTTTGTAGCAGAGGAAGTAAGAGAGTATATGGCTTTACTTGGTATTCGAACTGTAGATGAATTGGTTGGTAGAACGGATCTATTAGAAGTTAGTGAGCGAGCGAAGGCTCATTGGAAAGCGCAGCAATTAGATCTATCTGTATTGCTTTATCAAGTGAGTGGGGACCGCACTTGCAAACAAGCTCAAGACCATCAGCTTGAAAAGTCATTTGATATCAGAGAGTTACTGCCACAAGTAGAAAAAGCTATCATTCATAAAACGAAGGTAGATTTAAACTACACCATTGCTAATACTGATCGGGTTGTAGGTACTATTATAGGGAGTGAAATCTCTAAGAAATACGGAGCAAGCGGCTTACCTGATGACTCGATTACTCTACGCTTTAAAGGTGCGGCAGGTCAAAGCTTTGGAGCATATATCCCACAAGGAATGACAATGTTTGTGAACGGGGATGTAAATGACTATTTTGGTAAAGGAATTTCAGGCGGGAAGCTTGTAGTTACTTCTCCGTTATCGGGAACAGCAGAACAAAATGTTATAGCTGGTAACGTTGCATTGTACGGAGCAACTAATGGTTCCGTATTCATTAACGGTCGTGCTGGAGAACGTTTTGCAGTGAGAAATAGTGGAGCTGATGTTGTCGTTGAAGGAATCGGAGATCATGGCTGTGAATACATGACAGGTGGTAGAGCAGTTATTCTAGGTGATGTAGGCAAAAATTTTGGGGCAGGTATGTCTGGTGGTATTGCCTACGTGCTAGTGGATGATATAGAAGGATTCAAGTTTAAATGTAATATGGAAATGATTGGTTTTGAAAACCTTCAGTCTAAAGAAGAGATTCATAGTGTAAGGCAGCTAATCATGGATCATTATTATTATACAAGAAGCACAAAGGCTATGAATATCTTGGACAAATGGGAAGATACAGTTCACAAATTCGTAAAGGTTGTACCTAACGACTATAAAAAGATGCTAGAAAGAATTGCAACATTTAAAAATGAAGGACTGACGACAGACGAGGCAGCGATGAAGGCATTCTTATCAACATCTACAAAAAAAGTAGAAAAGAAACCTACGCTTCTGAAGTGATAATAGTCTAAAAACATTTGCTCCTGTGGAGAAAAATAAGAGCCATTTTAAGGAAAGGAGGAGTTTCAATATGGGTAAACCAACTGGGTTTATAGAATATAAACGAGAAAAAGCCAAGGAAGTAGCTCCTCTTAAGCGTATAAAAAATTGGGAGGAATATGCATCCAAACTTTCGGACGAATCTCTTCGTAAACAAGGTGCAAGATGTATGGATTGCGGAACTCCATTTTGCCATATGGGTATTGAGATAAGAGGTGCGACAGCTGGGTGCCCGATTAATAACCTAATACCAGAATGGAACGATTTAGTTTATCGAGGGAAGTGGCAGGAAGCTTTAGAGCGATTATTAATGACCAATAACTTTCCGGAGTTTACTGGACGTGTTTGTCCAGCCCCTTGTGAAGGATCGTGTACGCTAGCCATTACTGATCCGGCAGTTTCAATTAAGAATATAGAAAGAACGATTATTGATAAAGGCTTTGAAAATGGATGGATCACACCTAGAATACCAGCGGTTCGAACTGGGAAGAAAATAGCTATTATTGGATCAGGTCCTGCAGGTTTGGCGAGTGCGGACAATTTAAATCAAGCAGGGCACTCGGTTACAATTTATGAAAGAGCTGACCGTGCAGGAGGACTCCTCATGTATGGCATTCCAAATATGAAGCTAGAAAAAGAAATAGTAGAGAGAAGAGTTCACCTGCTTCAGCAGGAGGGTATCGACTTCATTTTAAACACTGAGGTTGGTAAGGACATTACTGCGGATCAGCTAAAGCTTCAATACGACGCAATTATCTTATGTATTGGTGCACAGAAACAGCGTGCCCTCCACATGGATGGAAGTGATGCAGATGGAGTTTATATGGCAATGGACTATTTGACTTCAACTACTAAAAGTTTATTAGACTCCAACTTTGCAGACGGCCAGTATATTAATACAAAGGGGAAGGACGTCATTGTAATTGGCGGTGGTGACACTGGAGCAGACTGTGTGGCAACAGCTATACGTCAAAATTGTAGAAGTGTCGTACAATTCGGTAAGCATCCACAGCTACCTGCAGTGCGAGCAGCGGATAACCAATGGCCTACAGACCCAAATATTTATAAATTGGAATATGCATATGAGGAAGCCAATGCAAAATACGGCAAGGATCCACGGGAGTATTTAATTCAAACGAAAAAGATGATTAAAGATAAAGATGGCAAACTGAAAGAGCTTCATACCGTTCAAATGGAAAAAATATTAGGGGAAGATGGTTTCTACTTTTTCAAAGAAGTTCCAGGTTCTGAGAAAGTATGGCCTGCACAATTTGTTTTTGTAGCTATAGGGTTTGAAGGTCCAGAAACTCCTTTGGCGGACCAGTTTGGTGTAAAGGTGTTAAACAAACGTATCGTTGCCTCGGCTAAAGATTATACAACGAATGTGGAAGGTGTATTTGCAGCAGGAGACGCTAGGAAGGGTCAAAGCTTGATTGTCTGGGCTATTAAAGAAGGGCAAGAGGTTGCTAAAAGAGTAAATGATTTCGTTATGAATAAATCGTTTGTTAAATAATCGTGGTGCGGGAGACTTATAAGGGGTCTCTCGTTTTTTCTTTCTTTTATTACGCTATCATATTAGCAGACTAAAGTTTTTCTTTTATTTTCTGTCAACTGATGGCATAATAAAAGTAAGAGATTGAAGAGGGGGAACAGCATGATTGGCATAATAGATTATGGAGCAGGGAATTTACATAGTGTGGTTAAGGCAATTACTCGCCTTGGTTATCAGATTAAGCTTATCACCAAACCTAGCGAGCACGATGATGAAATAGAAAAGCTAATCCTACCTGGTGTGGGAAATGCCAAGGTGGCCATGGATGTTTTAAATGAGACAGGCTTAAGTGACTATTTACGGGCAGAAGTTGATAAGGGGACACCTCTTTTAGGAATTTGCTTAGGAATGCAGCTTCTTTTAGAGACTAGTGAGGAAGGTAATGTTCCGTGCTTAGGGTTTCTACCAGGAACAGTCCCTTTGTTTGGTGAAGAGGCGGAAAAAGTTCCACATATGGGTTGGAATCAAGTGCAGGATGTGCAAAATCATTTCTTGTTTCAAGATATTCCAGATAACACGGACTTCTATTTTGTTCATTCCTATTACGCACAGCCTAGCATAGAGGATCACATAATCGGTGTGACAAATTATGGACCTGACTTTGCATGTGCGATCGGAAATTCCCAGGTGATGGGTGTACAATTCCATCCAGAAAAAAGTGGTAAACACGGCATTCAATTGCTAGACAATTACTGCAAGCAAGGAGTTGACGAGCATGCTTAGAAAACGAATTGTTCCTGCAATAGATGTTTTAGGAGATAAAGCAGTAAAATATGTACAATTCAGAAACCCTACGATAATTGGAGATCCAGCAGAGCTAGGGAAGAAATATTCAGAGGATGGGGCGGATGAGTTAATCTATCTGGATACTACTGCTTCGTTAAAAAACCAAGACTTAAAGATAGATTGGATTCGTCGAGTCGCAGAGCAAGTATACATACCTTTTTCGGTAATTGGCGGTGTTCGAACGATAGATGACTTTAAAAGGTTGCTTCGCGCTGGAGCAGATAAGGTAGGGGTTAACTCCGCTGCTGTACAGCGACCAGAGCTTTTAAGAGAAGCGGCAGATATATTCGGTAAGCAATGTGTGGTGCTAGGATTGGATGCCATGCCAATTTATAATGAGAACAATGAAATTATCAGATGGGAAGTATACACACATTCAGGACATGAGAAAACAGGAATGGATGTAGTAGAGTGGGCACAGCAAGCAACTGACCTTGGAGCAGGAGAGATTATTTGTACAAGTATTCATAAGGACGGTATGAAAAATGGCTATGATGTGGAGCTTATTAAGCTACTATCTGAGAAAGTAAATGTGCCAATTATTGCTTCTGGTGGAGCTGGTACTTTAGATCATATCGAAGAAGTGTTTACAGATGGAAAAGCAGATGCAGCTTTAGTTGCCTCGATGATCCACTATGGAGACTATACTATTTCGGAGATTAAAGACTATTTATATAAGAAGGATATTAATGTGAGGATGTAGTTTTTGGATGACTTGTTAAGGATTAATTCTTAGCAGGTCTTTTTTTGATAGAAATATATGTTAGTTTTTATTATATATTTGACAAACGGTCGATTTGTCGGCGTAATCGGTTGGATCTGTCCAATTATCGGTCGGTTTCTGAGCAAAATCGGTCGGTTCTGCCAAATAATCGGTCGGTTACTGAGCAAAATCGTTCGGTCACATAAAAAAAGCTATCCAATCATCATTGATTAGATAGCTTTAAGGCTGTGTTGGCATCAATTTGTGAGAGTCTGTCTAACATAAAAGTTTCTCTATCTAAGTATTTCCCATCCTCGTTCTTGGGCAACAGCTCGAAGTTTTTCCTCAGGCTTTACAGCGACAGGATTGCCGACTAATTCAAGGACGGGTAGATCTGAATAGCTATCTCCGTATGCATAGCTGTTTTCCCAATCTATTTCTTGTCCTTCTAGTCTTTCTAGTAGCTTTTTCGTCTTCATCACGCCATTTACATGCTCTAGGGGAGACTTTGTATACACATAGTTATCTTTATATATGATTTCCGTTCCGATGATATCGGTAAATGTAATTCCTTCCGTGACACGTTCTAAAAATTGGGTGTAAGCACCTGAGACTAGATAAATATGTACATTTTCTTGCTGGTGAGCATTCAATTTTTCTAAAACCTTTTTATTGAAGCTTTGCTGCATTTGCTCTTTTAATTCGTCAAAGTATTGATACATCTCATCTTGTGTTCTTCCTTCAAAAGCCTCTAGATATAATTGCATGGACCGTTTTCTCATACTAGTAGTTGGATAAAGCTTAAGTTTATTGGCAATATAAGGCGGGACGATGGATCTATAAAAACGTTTATATTGCGGATGATAGGTCGGGTGCACCTTTAAGTGATTCATTAGCAGCTTGAAAGTCTCTTCCTCATATAACGTTCCATCAAAATCAAAAATAGCAACTTGCATATCTATCTTCACCTTTTCATTAATATGGCTTTATTTTATTATACTGGAAAAGGGTGAGGAAAGACAAAATACTATTAAGAAATAAACGCTTTCTGTCCTTAAGGGGAACAGAAAGCGCCTATTTAGGTTACTATTGCATTTTGTACATTGGACCTTGAGCAGTACCGTACGCGTTTAAGATTTGCTCCATAGTTTGTTCTTCGAAGCGAGGTACTTGATAATACCCATGCTTGTTTTGATAAATGGAAAGCTCGTAAGCCATCTCAATACAGTTAGGGATTGAATCCTGAAGGACTCTTCGCACAACTGGGTTAGTAGCTTCTAGCGCTGCAGGAACCTTACCAGCAGCTCCAGCTTTAGCAGAGCTTAACAAATAACCGGAGATCATTTCGTCATTTATCTCTGAAGCACTTTGGATAGGTTTTTTAGGTTGTGATGACGGTTTTAGACCATAAGTAAAATCATTTTGCGTGGCCATCTTATAAGATGCAGTGCGATGTGAAGGGTCTTTCCCAGTTTTAAAGCATTCCACCAGCATATTATACTCGTCTAAAGCAAAAGCATACTGACGGTCTAGAATGCTTAATAATTCCTGATCCTTCACGTGTGGACGTAAAATGGTGCTCAAGTTTAATGCACCGATTGCTGCAGACAATACCTCATGTACATCCATTAATTCGTGCGCACCATGATTAAAATGAGGTACAACCGTTTGCCCATTCATCGTTTCACTGTGATTTTGACTGTATGTGTTATCCAATCTATTCTCCTCCTCCATTAAGATGTATTGAAACATCTAAATTAGTGTGAACAGAACAAACAAAAATATGTATGCACGCTAAGTTAAAAGAAAGTGTTACAGGTGCCAGGCACCTGTAACACTTTTGAAATAAAATAACCGTGATTTTTAAGGATCACGATTATGCATGCATTTAGTTTTCGGTCGAAGCTACTAATGAGAACAGGAAACGATATAAAAACTGGTATGTTTCTTCTATTGTATAATTTGTGTCAAAATCGTCAATATAATTTAAAGGTAGATTGACTTCCCACAAGCCATCTCCAGCAGAGAACATGACACTGTAATTCATTGCTTTTCCATCAAAATGTTCATTCAAATATGCTTTTACTGCATCTCCATATTTTTTTTGAAGGGATAGTCCGAACATAGCTGTATATACTTCAAATACTTCATCGTACTCAAAGGCGATAGCGTCTACACTTAATGTTTCGAAATGAGGAGTCTCTAAGTACATAAACTCGTTCATTTTTTCTTTAAAATGAGTAATAGGAGTTTTTAAAAAGGCGTTAGATTCTTTTGAGATTAATTCCTCTGTTTCTTTAACGAATCTTTCAATGATGGCATTTTCAAATAGTTTGTCGCTTTCTATTACGGATATACTGGCAGTTTCCGATAAAAGTTCATTAGTTAGAGCATAGTCATGCTCTTCTTTTGTCAGTGAGATATGTTCTCCTGCAATTTCCGTGATTTTTTGAGTTAGTTTCTTTTTTATCATATATAATCGTTCCTTTCTTCATCTGCAATTACTTGTAAGTCGTATGCGTCAATACTAATTATAGGGTAGTTATTATTTTCTGCATAACTTTGAGCAAGTTTTTTTATAAATTTTGGTGAACCTTCATTTTCGTCATCATAAATGATTAACATGGCATCCGTATTTCTAATGAGAAATTTATTTTTTTCGATAAATTGCCACGGCGCTTCATAAGGCTTTTTTGTCACGCTCGTATGAAAATCAGCAAGTGCAATAAGCCTATGATAGTTTTCCTGCTTTTGCTCATTCCAATTTTTCTCTTGTTCCAGGAATGGTGTAATAATAGAATATTTTAACTGGGGAAATTCCTTTTTTAGCTCCACTACTAGCTCTGCTGCCCATGTCTCCACACCTAGCTGTCCACTAAGAATAACCCATTCCAGTCCTTCATCTAGGAGAGCACGCATTTGATTCTCAATCGCTTTTTTTATAATAGGAATTCCAGGATGGCTATCATTAAATATCCCTAATTCATGGGCTTTATACCCAGTTACCAAAAGTCTTTTAATCATTTTCTCTTCCTTTTCTTAAGTTATTGAGTAATGTGACCATATACTACATTTTCTCATAAACTAATATGAATGCAAAGAAGGGATGATGGAAGTTGAATGAAAGAAGTAGCGTGGAGTTTGTAAGTCCATTTGATGGTTATGTATTCCAAGCAGCAGAAAGTTTAATAGGCACTAATATTGCAGTGCAAACGACTAAAAATATCCTTCAAGGAAAATTGACAGCAGTCGCTCCAGATCATCTTGTCGTAAATGTAGGTGGAGTTCCTTTTTATGTACGTATACAAGCTATCGTTTGGATTTCTCCGAACATATCTAAATGAAAGGATGGTTGATTGTTTAATAGAGTAGATAAATTGTTGATTGAATTGCCCAATTTAGAATATGGAGATGCAAATGCGGCTTCCGCTGTGCAGGAGCTCTTAGGTGGAAAATTTGGTGAAATGTCGACACTTAACAACTATATGTATCAATCCTTTAACTTTCGTGGCAAAACTAAGCTAAAACCATTCTATGATTTGGTAGCCAGTATAACAGCGGAGGAATTTGGTCATGTGGAGCTCGTCTCCAATACGATAAATCTATTATATAAAGGAACTAGCTTCAGTGGAGAACCAGATGTGGCACCACTACAAGATGCCAAAAATATGCGAAACACTTATGCTTTTATAGCCAATGCTCAAACCTCCTTAGCCGGAGATTCCATGGGGAATCCTTGGAGAGGAGATTATGTATTTTCGAGTGGTAACCTAGTATTAGATCTTTTGCATAATTTCTTTTTGGAATGTGGTGCAAGAACCCATAAAATGAGAGTATATGAAATGACTGATCACCCAACTGCTAGGGAAATGATCGGATATTTATTAGTTCGCGGAGGGACGCATATTATCGCTTATGCAAAAGCCCTTGAAATAGCTACAGGTGTAGATGTAACTAAAATGTTGCCAATCCCTAACCTTAATAATCGTGCGTTTGATCAGGCACGAAAATACGAGGATTTAGGATATGGGAATGTACTTTTTACATGGAACAACGTAGGCGATTATAAAGACATTGATAAAATCTGGAAGGGTAAGAATCCTACAAGTGGGGACCAATTAATTGTGAAGGAAGGTAGTCCTAAAGGCTATAAAATTCCTGAATTAGAATCTCTCCCGGAAGAATTCGCTCCTGGTATCGGTCCAGAGGAATTCCAAGCCATTGCCAAACGATTAATGTCTAAAATGTAAACTGACATACAGTTAGGGAATAAGGATGCTTCAGAAAAACAAATGGCTAAAGGGTGTCATACATTGTATCGGCATTCTACCTTGAGCATACCGGTATGTCGAACAAAACTGGAACAAACATTATATAAAAATAAATAAATACTAATTTTTTCCTAAATGTGTTTGTACCATGTACCGATCATTTGATAGACACAAAAACCCCCATTTTCATAGAACGGGGGTTTTCATTATTTGTTTGATTGTTCATCTAATCTCGTTATTCTTTCGTAACCATCATGTGCTGGAGCTCTTTCATATTACGAACACCAGCCAAGGAGATAGAAACCTTTGTCTCTTGCAGGAGATTCTCTAGGACTCTTTCTACACCTAGTTGTCCTCCAGCAGCTAGCCCCCAAACGAAGGGGCGACCGATACATACAGCAGAGGCACCAAGAGCTAGAGCCTTTACAGCATCAGAGCCTCGTCTAATACCACTGTCAAATAAAACAGGAATTCTTCCATCAATAGCTTCTACAATACCAGGAAGTGCATCAATACTGGCAATAACGCCATCCAGTTGCCGTCCACCGTGGTTAGAGACAATGATGCCGTCTATTCCTTGTTCAACTGCTAGCTTGGCATCCTCTGGATGGAGGAGCCCTTTAATCAAAATTGGGAGGGAAACGTGGTTCCTTAGCTCAGCAATATCATTCCAGTTCAAGGTAGGATGATATATATTCTCCAAAATACTATCAACGATAACCTCCTGAGAATGCTCTGGTAAAGCAGCCATAAAAACAGGGTCTGAAGCATAATTACCTTGGCCAAAGCCGCGCTTTAAAGGAGAGAACTGGTTGCGAATATCTTCTTCTCGCCAACCGAGCATAACTGTGTCTACTGTCAGGACAATTGCTTCATAGCCGGCAGCTTCTGCACGTTTAGCCATACTAAACGCTATCTCTTTGTTAGATGACCAGTAGAGCTGGAACCATTTTGAGCTTCCGGGAGTTGCGGCAGCAATCTCTTCAATAGAAAAACTTGACACAGTACTTTGTATGTAAGGAAACTCATAATTAGCTGCAGCCTTTGCCACAGCAATTTCTCCATCTTCATGTGCAATTTTATTTACTCCAACTGGAGCGATGAAGAGGGGGTGAGGATAGGTTTTACCAAGTATTGTTACTTCGGTATTTAGGGTAGATACATCATTTAAAAATCGTGGAACGATTGAGTACTTCGAAAAACTATTTATATTTTTTCGATAGGTTTCTTCTCCACCAGCAGATGATCGAATATAACCAAAGGGACCAGCCTCTAATGTTTCTTTTGCAGCCTTCTCTAATTCGTTAAAGTCAATTGGATACTGTTCATTATTATCTATATTGCCTAATAGTAGGTCATTGTTTTTAGCGTTACTCAACGTATTCACCTCTCATGGAGTACTAGTTTAAAACTTTCTTTATACGAATGGATTTAATAATTAGTCCTTTTTTAATCTTGCAGCTAATCGGTTGCCGAGAGACTGAATGCCTTGAACTAAAATAATTAAGATCACAACTATGACATACATAACGTCCGTTTCATAACGTAAATGTCCATAACGATAAGCTAAATCTCCTAAACCACCAGCACCGACCATGCCAGCCATAGCAGTTGCTCCTATTAATCCAACCGTTGCAATTGTTAATCCTAATATGATAGATGGTCGTGCCTCTCGCAGCAGCACATGCCATATAATGAACCGTGTTTTGATCCCCATGGCTGTATAAGCTTCAATTACTCCATTTTGAACTTCCAAAAGGGCGGACTCCATCAGACGGGCGATGTAGGGCGCAGTATAAATAACTAGCGGAACGATAACACCTTTCACACCGATGGTCGTACCTACAAGGAATTTCGTAAATGGTAGGATAAAAAATAATAGAATGATAAATGGTATAGAACGAATAACATTTATGAGAAGGTTACTTAACTGGTATACGATTGCATTTTGTAATGCTTGCCCAGGTCTCGTTAAAACAATTAGTATACCTAAGGGAATACCGATTAGGATGGAGATTAATAAAGAAATCCCTACCATTTGGAAAGTTTCTATGGTGGCTTTTCCGATTAATGGGAGCCATTGATTGGTAAATTGTTCAATTCCACTCATGAGTGCACCTCCAAGTTTTCTGTTTCAACACCGCGTTCGTTTAGAAATTGGATTGCAGACTGAACTTGGTCCGGGTCTCCGACTAAATGGATGACAATATTACCCACAATCCCATTTTTCAACTCGATGATATTGGCGGTTAATATATTAGGCTGGACTTCAAATCTTTGGCTAACCTCTGCTAATAAGGGCTTACCAGTGCTCTCTCCAACGAAAGTTAAACGTGTAACAGCACCTGTTACATGGAGCTGAGAAATTAGAGACGGGGATAGATTTCGTTGACTGATTGTGCTTAAAAACTTCTTTGTAGTTGGATGCTTTGGCTTTGTAAAAAGGTTAATCGCAGTGTTTGCTTCTACAACTTCTCCTTTTTCCATTACATACACATGATCACATATTTTTTGAATGACATTCATCTCATGAGTGATTAGTAGAATAGTGATACCCAGCTCTTTATTTATTTTTAATAGCAAATCCAAAATGGAATCAGTAGTTTCAGGATCCAATGCACTTGTTGCTTCATCGCTTAATAGTACTTCGGGTTCCTGTGCAAGGGCTCTAGCTATTGCGACGCGTTGTTTTTGCCCTCCTGAAAGCTGGTTTGGATAGCTTTTATACTTATCAGATAAACCAACTATTTCTAAGTACTTTTCTACTCTACTTTTTACTTCTGTTTTATCATAGCCGAGTAGCTTTAATGGAATGGCAATATTATCATAAACAGTTGCTGTTTTTAGAAGGTTAAATCCTTGAAAGATCATTCCTATTTTATTTCGTACCATACGTAGCTTCGCTGGGGGGAGGGGGGTAATGTTATTGCCGTTTATGTATACTTTTCCGGATGTTGGTTTCTCTAAGAGATTAACACAGCGAATGAGCGTGCTTTTCCCTGCACCGCTATAGCCTATAACCCCATGAATTTCACCTTTTTTTACGTGTATGCTTACATTATTTACAGCCTTTACCGTACTACTTTTACTGTTGAATTCTTTGGTAATATTTTCTAAAACTATCATGAATGATCTTCCTTTCTAAAGAAACGCCGGCAGAGCTATACGCTTGCGTTTTTCTTGATGTCTAGCTTCGGCGCCTTGCCCCTCGGGGTCAAATGGGAAAATACTCTGGTGGCTGTGGACCTGCCTCCTCGCATTTTCCCATTTGCCTGTCGATTAGAGATAGGCGCCTACGCTTTTCTAATTTACCAACCTGCTAGTGCGGAGCCTTGGAATTCTTCTTCAATAAATTCTCTAACTTCGTCGGAATGGTATGCTTTAATGAATTTTTGGATGGCAGGATCATTTTCGTTTTCCTTACGAACAACAATATGGTTAACGTATGGGGAATCAGCTGACTCTAACAAAATTGATTCTTCTCCAGGGTTAATACCAGCTTCTAAAGCATAATTGGAATTGATTGCTGCAGCATCGACCTCACTAAGCTGTTTTACTATTTGCGCTGCCTCTAATTCAACGAATTCAAGGTTTTTAGGGTTTTCTTCAATGTCATGAATAGAAGCATTTCCTTTTTTACCTTCTTTCACTTTGATAAAACCATTTACTTCTAATATGTCTAAAGCTCGTGCACCTTGTGTTGGATCATTCGGTAGTCCAAAGGTAGCTCCATCTGGCAGTTCATCGAAGGATGTATACTTTTCAGAATAAACGCCCATTGGAAGTAAAATAGTCTCAGCGACTGGTACTAGCTCTGTATCATTATTTTCGTTAAATGAGTCAAGAAAAGGTAGAGTTTGATAACTGTTTGCGTCCAAGCTTCCTTCATCAAGGGCAGTGTTTGGAAGTATGAAATCTGAAAAAGCCTTAATCTCAATTTCTAGTCCATCACGTGCTGCAATTTCAGCAACAACCTCAGTAACTTGTTCATGTGGACCTGACGTAACGCCAACAACTAATTTATTTTCATCTAATGGTCCTGATGTAGCATCATCACCACAAGCCGAGAGCAACCCTGTTAATAAAACTCCTGATAACACTAAGCTAAATTTTTTCATTGTAATTCCTCCTGAATATGTATTAATAAAAACGAATAAATATAAAAGCCTCTCTTTCAAAAGAAAGAGAGGCACACAAATATGTATTGTCCTCTCTTATCTTCCAAAACAAAATGTTTTGCAGGATTTAGCACCTTTCTATACTTTTTTAGTATAGATGGTTGCCGAGCTTCAACGGGCCAGTCCCTCAGCTACTCTTGATAAGAGATAATAATCTATTAAGTTTTTCGTTTTTACTATAGAAAGAATTTACTACACTGCTCTATTGAAGTCAATAGATATTTTTATATTTTTATAATTGTTTAGAAAAATTCAAATAGAATATTATATAAATAATTATACAAAAGTGATTTATGTGGAAATACTAAGATGGGAGCATTTAAAAGGTTTACATTTAGCTTTACGCTTTATTTTCATGGTTATGTTAAAGGTAAGGGGTGATTTAAAATTCATATAAAAAGTGAGCTGGAAATGTATCTCCAAGCTCACTTTTTATGTGCATTTTTTTACTAAAGCCCCTTCGGTGACTATTTTAATTCAGTAATGCAAGTTTTGCTCTAGATGGAGTTTCATACTTTACAGTAACTCCATTTAACATGGTATTGTTTTGTACAATATAATACCCACCACCTAGACCATACATGGGAACATATCCATCAAGTGGTTGTTTAGCTGAATACACTCGGAATTCTTCGTTAGGCATTAATTGTCGGATAGGTTCAAGACCAGGTTCGCCACCATCAACACTATTAATTACTTTAAATAAAGTAGTTTCCTTAAGGATTGTAACCTTTCCGATTTGACCTGCTTTAAGTTCCGTTTTTCCCCACATAACTTTTGTAGAAGAATCTACTAATAATGCAAGTTTTGCTTTAGAAGGCGTTTCATACTTTAAAGCACTGTACATATTGACAAACAATCCGTCCCCTAGACCGTATTCTCCTCCGTATATATCTGTACGGAATGTATAGACACGATACTCTCCACCTGCTGGTAACACTTTTCCTCTAGAGCCATCCGCCTTATATGTTGCCACATCTGCGTAAAGTGTTACTTTACCAATCTGACCTTTTTTTAATTCCGTTTTCCCCCACATAACTTGTGTTGATGAAGCTTCTGATGTGATAGTGAAGGAAAATATCGCTACTAAAGTAAATACAATCGCTATAAAAATATTTTTTTTCATTTTTTACCTCCTACAATAATTAACCAATTGTAACATAAATTACATTCATATTTTGAAATAAATTAATATATAGGCTTTGAGTTCATTAAACTAGCCTCGAGCGTTAGTTTAAATACATTCTTTCACAAACTTTTTAATACCATTTTACATAAGTCTACCTTTGCCTTTAACATAGCCATTTTCATTTTAAATAACTTTTGCAAGAAGTTTTAAGTAAACTTTCAAAATAAAATACTGGTTATTTTAAAAACAGAAACTGATTTACTTGTTAAAAAAGCTGTAGCTTTTCTATTCTTTCTACAGCTTCGACGAGTCGATCCTCATCAACTAATAACCCCACCCGTACATAACCTTCTCCATGCTTACCGAAGCCGTTTCCAGCAGCGACTGCAACATCAGCTTTTTCTAAAAGAAGGTCTGCAAATTCCTCGCTAGTATAGCCATTTGGAACTGGAAGCCAAGCGAAGAAAGAGCCTTCTGGAGCTTTTACGTTCCAACCAATTTTTCTACATGCCTCTATGAAAATGTTTCTTCTTTTTTCATAAAGTGCTACTAATTCGTCTACACATTCTTGAGAGCCATTTAATGCTTCGGCTGCTGCAGACTGAACCGCAGGAAAGAGACTGACAAAGAGATGGTCTTGTATAATATTGATAGCTTCAATGATTTTAGAATTACCGACTGCAAAACCTACACGCCATCCAGCCATATTGTAGGTTTTAGAGAGTGTATACATTTCAATACCGATTTCCTTTGCGCCTTTTGCTTCTAAAAAGCTAACTGGTTTCTTTCCATCAAACCCAATACCTCCATACGCAAAGTCATGTACAACGGCTATACCATTTTCCTTCGCTAAATCTACCGTTTCTTGAAAAAATTCTGAAGTGGCAGAAGCTCCAGTTGGGTTATTAGGATAATTCAAATACATCAGTTTCGCAGCTTCTTTTTGTTCTGTAGAAAGCTGCTCGTAATCTGGAAGAAAACCATTTTCCTCTAATAGTGGCATTGTTTCAAATTGTACATTGGCTAGCCCAATACCTGATAAGTAATCTGGATAACCAGGGTCTGGAAGAAGCATTAACTCGTTATCATTCATCAAAGCTAAAGGTAGTTCAACCAAACCAATTTTAGTTCCAAATAAAATAGCGACTTCTGTATTAGGATCCAAATTTACGTTGTATTCGCGTGCATAAAAATCTACTGCTGCTTGCTTCAACTCATTTATTCCTCTGAATGGAGAATATTTGTGAGATTGAGGGTTTTTAGCAGCACTTGATAATGCTTTTACAATATGATCCGGTGTAGGCTGGTCGGGATTACCTTGTCCAAGATTTATTACATCTCTTCCTTCTGCCACAGCCTTTGCAACTTTTTGTACTAATGTTGCAAAAAACTGGGGAGGAAGATTTTTTAAACGATCAGAAAATTCCATGGGCAATACCTCTTTTTCTAAATAGTTGCATATATTAGTCAAATCTTATAACCTTTTTAGTATTATGTCTAGAGGTGGTGTCGGTATGAAAATTGCTTGTGTTCAGTTAGATATAGCATTTGGTAATCCTAAAGAAAATTTTGAAAACGTTGAAAAGAAGATTAGAGAGGCTGCAAAGCAGGGGGCTAAGTTAGTCATTTTACCGGAAATGTGGAACACGGGATATGATTTGACTAGATTAGAAGAGATAGCTGATAAAGAGGGGAACGATACAAAGAAATTATTAACCAAGCTAGCGACGGAATTACATATTCACATTATTGGTGGCTCTGTCTCTACAAAGAAGGATTCCCATTTCTATAATACGATGTATATTGTAAATGATTCTGGAGATATCATAACTGAGTATGATAAGGCCCACTTATTTAAGCTAATGGATGAACATTTGTATTTAAAAGCAGGAAACGAAAAAAACTTATTCGAAATCGATAATATAACGATGGCAGGGGTTATATGCTATGATCTTCGCTTTCCTGAATGGTTTCGTGCCCACTCTTTACTAGGAGCTAAAGTAATATTTGTGCCTGCTCAATGGCCTGCTGCACGGATTGATCATTGGAAAATTCTTCTGCAGGCAAGAGCAATCGAAAATCAATGCTATATAGTGGCAGTAAATCGAGTAGGAAAAGACCCGAACAATGAATTTAATGGTAACTCGATGGTGATTGCCCCTTGGGGAGAAATAGTATGGTTAGGTAATGAGGAGGAAACTAACGGTCTAGTAGATATTGATTTAAATCTTGTAGAAGAAGTAAGAGGTAGAATTCCAGTCTTTCAAGATAGGAGAGAATCATTATATAAATAATAATATTTATTTTTGAAAACTCTATATTTAAGTTGACTGATAGTTTGCTTTTTTGTATGGTTTGTTAAAGGGGGAGAAATAATGACAGAACACAAAATTGCTATACAGGATGAGTATCCGGATGATTTTGCTTGGTGTTATGGATGTGGTCGTTTAAATGAAGAGGGGTATCATTTAAAGACATATTGGAATGGAGAGCAAACAGAAACAATTTATCAACCTAGAGAAGAACATACTGCGATTCCAGGCTTTGTATATGGAGGATTAATAGGGGCTTTGGTAGATTGTCACGGAACCGGCTCAGCTTCACTTGCTCTTCACCGAAAAAATGGTTTTGAGCCTGGAAGTGGCGAAGCGCCTCCAAGATTTGTGACAGGCTCTCTTCACGTAGATTTTTTAAAGCCGACTCCTCAAAAGGTTGAGCTTAAGGCTATCGGTACGGTGGAAGAAATACATCCGAAAAAGTGGAAGGTGACTTCTGAGGTGTTTGCTGGAGACGTCCTTTGTGCTAAAGGGGAAGTAATCGCTGTTGTCATGCCTGCTACTTTTGCGAAATAGTAAATATAACAGTTAACACAGGATATTTTTCCTGTGTTTTTATTATTGATTAAAGGAAAATAGTGACTTTCTGCAAAGGTCGGTTACCCATGTTGTAACTGGATATTTATGTTAAAATATTAAAGAGTTTATCAATGTAGAGACTTTAAATGACACGATATAGGTCATTGTTTTTGAGGTAGAGTTGAATGATTTGTAATCTTTAAGGAGGGACAAAATGATAAAATCTGCAAAGGGTCAATTAATACTTTCCACAATAACTGCCACTCTCTTTATTATTGCTTCCTTTTCTTTTATACAATTTAATGATGGTAATAGTTTTTTCTTTGGACCGGTTGTGTTCTACATTTTAATGTTATTAAATGTATTTCATGCGGGATTATTAACGCAAAAATATATTCAATTCAAAAATGACGACACTGATTAAACTACAGATAAATTAAAAATATAATCGTTAATAGGCAGAAACACAATGATGAGCTATAGGTGGAGTTCTCAGCTTTTTATTGCATTTCAGTTCCTTGAAATAGCCTTATGATCCTGTTTTCTAGCTTTTCTTATACATATGATAAACTTTTAGTAATGGAACATAGGATGTTTGTTAAAAACAACTATTAAATTTAAGATTATAACCCCTCTTTTATGGGAAAGAAGTAATGAAGGAGGGGAAACTAATGGATACTATTTTGTACTTATTTTTTACAGCGGCATATATAGGGCTTTTTATTTGGGGATTAATAGGAATAAAGAAAAAAGATGTTTTCAAGTGGACAAGCTTTGTGTATCTTATTATTTTGGCACTCATCTATGATAATGGAATAATTGGTATAGGGAGATGGATCGGTGAAGGTGATTTGCTGGAAACCTTGAATCTCTTACGATTTTGGACGCATGCATTTTTAACTCCATTACTTGTCTTATTTGCGGTTGGTACATTGAAGGAAAGTGGAATAGCATGGGCTAAGAAAAAATGGCTTACGATATCAGCTATTATTTATACATTGATTTTAATAGGTATTGAAATATGGTTGGAAGCGTCTCAGCTTACATTAAAGGCTGAGGAGGAATATGGGGTTCTTAGATATGTCTCTACAGAAGAAGCTTCAGGGCCACCAATTATGATTCTTCTAGTAACACTTGTATTAATCGTGACTAGTGCTATTCTTTGGAAGAAAACAAAATGGCCAGTCTTTTTTATAGGTGCAATCGTTATGACAATTGGTAGTGCGGTTCCTATCAATGTAGAGAGCGGTGCGGTCACGAATGCATTTGAATTGTTCTTATTATTTACGCTTATTTGGACAAAGAGAAGGCTCATAAGAGATAAGCTCCAATCTAAATAAATTCAAATAAATATTTAAAGAAATTAAGACGACTCAATAAATTACTGGGTTGTCTTTTTGAATTTAACTAAACTAATGGCAAGAGAAGTCTAACGATCAATATAGAAAAAATAAGTTGGAACTACCTTAAATATGTTAGGCTTTGGTCAAGAGATATAATGCCAGTTAAGTATAAAGATGAGGAGGATAAAAATGAAATCTGAAAAAGAAAAAATGCTGTCCGGTGAATTGTATAATCCAGCAGATACCGAATTAGTTAGAGACAGGGAAGAGGCAAGGAGAAAGGTAAGAATTTATAATGAGACTATTGAAAGTGAAGGGGAAAAACGCCGTGAACTACTAATGGACTTATTAGGTTCTACAGGGAAATTAGTTTATATGGAGCCAACGATTAGATTTGATTATGGATATAATACCCATGTTGGTGATAACTTTTTTGCGAATTTTGATTGTATCATATTGGATGTTTGTGAAGTTCGCTTCGGGGACAATTGCATGCTTGGACCAAGTGTGCAAATTTATACAGCCACACATCCTCTGCATCCAGGAGAACGTAATTCCGGCAGGGAGTATGGAAAACCTGTAACGATTGGAAATAATGTTTGGATAGGGGGACATGCAGTTATCAATCCAGGAGTCAATATTGGAGATAATGCTATTATTGCAGCTGGTGCTGTCGTTGTAAAAGATGTGCCTGCGAATGTGGTGGTAGGCGGTAATCCGGCAAAAGTAATTAAAGAAATTGAAATATAATGACCTCCTTAGGGGGAAGCAGGAGCATAAAAGTATAGCAAATTTAGAATCTCATACAGAAAGTGAAAAGTGAAATTGCACGTGGCAATTTCACTTTTTGCAAACTATTAGACTGCATCTACTGGAACTGGCTTCGGTGCTTCTTCTGGTTCTGGCACTTGTGTCAATACTATTATTCCGATAATAAATAAGATGATTAAGCTAAATACACCGTAAGAGGAATTCCCTGTAACTTGTGTAGTAAATCCAATTAATAAAGGTCCCATTATGGAAGCAAATTTACCGAAAATATTATAGAACCCAAAAAACTCGTTAGAATTTTCTTTTGGTATTAGCTTGCCGAAATACGATCTACTTAATGCTTGGATCCCACCTTGAGAGGTTGCTACTAGCATAGCTAAAATCCAAAAATCAGTGATAGTCTCTAAGAAAAATGCATACGTACATACAATGGTATAGACGATAATCCCTACATATAACATTTTCTTTTCAGAAAATCTAACCGCCAGCCTACCATATAGAATTGCAAATGGAGCTGCGACTACCTGGGTAACAAATAGAACAATGATTAAATCAGTAGATTTTAAGCCTAGGTCCGTACCATAGGCAGTAGACATTGAAATAATGGTTCCTACACCGTCAATGTAAAAGAAATATGCTATTAAAAATAGAAACAATGCCCGGTACTGACGAATCTCCTTAACCGTCTTTCCAAGTCGTTTAAAACTTTGTGTAATCGGATTTTTTTCTCGCTCGATATAATGAATCTGTTTTACATTTTTAAACATCGGAATAGCGAATATGATCCACCAAGCTGCGGTGATTAGGAAAGCAATGCGGCTTGCTGTGATATCTGAAATAGGAATGATATTATTGCTGGCCAAAAGAATGATGACTATACTGATTAAAAATGGGATAGCACTACCGATATATCCTAGACCGTAACCTCTAGATGATACTCGAGACATTCGCTCGTTCGTAGTGACATCAACAATGAAGCCATCATAGAAAACATTGGCTCCAGTTGCACCAAGAGCAGCAAAAGTATAGCATATTAAAAATAGATACCATTTGTCATAGGGGATAAAGGCAAGCAATGCAGTTGCTGTTACTCCTAAAAAGAAAAAGAAATAGAAAAATTTCTTTTTAAAGCCTTTATAATCGGCGATGGTACCAAGGATTGGTCCGATCATTGCTAATATAAACGTAAAAATCGCAATCGTATAACTAAGGTAAACCGTTGAATCAGCTGTATCAATGCCAGCAGCAGTAGCTGACCCTTTATAAAAAATAGGAAAAATTGCAGTAGTAATTATGATGGAATATGCGGAGCTACCCCAGTCGTAGAGAGCCCAACTATTTTCTTCCTTTGTAAACTTTTTCATCATTTTCCCCCTTCCCGTCTGATAATATTGTACATGATTTGTAACAAAGTTTGTAAAAATTTCTGAAATTTTACAACTCTTTTTTGTTCCATAATGGTGGGAAGAGAGAGGATTCCCCGTGAATAGCTTTATTTCATTTTAATTGAAATTTCGGAAACAACATAGGCTAGAGGGTCATTGCCAAACAACTGTAGTACTTGAATTACGCTTTGAGTGTCTACATCTACAGCATTTATTTCTGTTTCTTCTACTGCTTTTGCTAAAGCTTCATTCGTTGCTTGTTCCGGATAGGCAGTTTGATAAAGTGCAAAAGGGTCTACTTCATGGTTAATACACCATTGTGCAAATAATTGAATCATCATATTCTCATCTTGTTCGTATTGCTCAATCACTTTGTTTTTCATATTTACTCCTTGTTAAGTCATATTTTATGGCTTATTTGATTATATCTTTAAAAAAGTGGTTAGACAGGATTGGTTATTTAATTAGTATAATTATAGCAAAGTTCGTTAAATATAGAAGTAGTTTAAAAGCGGAAGGAGGGTGTATCAACGGTTTGTTGGAATACTACTATAAAACAAGTTGCTAATAGTTAACTATAAATTTATGTATTTTGATAAAAAAATAATAGATTAAGGGGAATGTATTAATGGCAATATTAAAAGACTATACAGAACAACCAACTTGTGAAGTTGAATTAAATATAGAATCAGTAAATGATATGAGCGTAAAATTCAACATTTGTTTCCGTTCTGGTCACAGTTTCCCTGCCGTACATTCAAAATCAATACGCTGTTTAAAAGAAGATTTCCTGGAAATGTTAAGTGATTTAAAACGACTAAATAACACATATTTAAGTATGCTAGAACATAAAGATCCAGGGTTGTGTATTTATCATATTCCTCAGTTTGGTACTTATTACTATCCTAACTATGGATTATTGGTGCCTGAGAAGGAAAGGGATTTACGCTATAGATTAATTTTTGTTTTAGATGCAGGTGAGCTGAATCATCGAATGGCAACAGAATGTGGACCCGCCTTATGTTTAATAGTTAGGATGGAACAAATTAATGAATTTGCTAACAGTTTAATTGCTCAAGTAAATACTGTTTAAGAAATAACTGATACTCACTAATGAAATAATAAGCCCCAGAAATTTTACGAGTGGTAAAATTTCTGGGGCGTTTTAAATTTTTTTGCAGTATCGTTTAGCTTGTTCGTTCTTAACTTACTTGCTGTCAATTTCCTCTGTTAAGCTTTCAAGTTCATCAATAAGTGAACCAATATATGCAATTGTATCTCGGAGTGGTTCATCAGTTGTAATGTCCACACCAGCCATTTTAGCTAATTCTACTGGCGATTTAGTTCCACCAGCCTTTAATACTTCTAACCATTCGTCTACTGCCGGCTGTCCTTCGTTTAGTATACGTTTAGCAACCTGCGTGGAGATGGTTAAACCTGCACTATATGTGTATGGATATAATCCCATATAGTAATGTGGCTGTCTCATCCAAGTAAGCTCTGCTCCATCTGTTATTTCCACAGAATCTCCCCAGAATTCTTCTAAAACCTCTCGCTTGTATGCATTTAAAATTTCAGCATTTACATTTTGCCCTTGATCTACACGCTCATAAACTTTACGTTGATAAGCTGCTTCTAGTAAATGAGTAACAAAGTTATGATAATAGGTTCTAGCAACAATGGAAGATATTACCCAACGTTTAAATTTAGGGTCATCCGAACTTTTCAAAAGATGATTGGCAACTAACATTTCATTCATTGTGGAAGGCGCCTCGATAAAATATAAAGATGGACGAGAATTAAATAGATTTTGTTCTTGGTGTGCAAAATAGAAATGACCCGCATGACCAAGCTCGTGAGCTAGTACAAATACTTCATTCATTCGACTCGACCAGGATATTAAAATGTATGGGTGACTACCATATGGACTAGAACAGAAAGCGCCCGTGGATTTTCCTTCATTTTGTGCAAAGTCTACCCAGCGTTCTTTATAAGAGCGATCAACCATTTCTAAATACTTATCACCCATTACTGATAATGATTCATTAATATACTTCTTGGACTCTTCTATTGTAATAGTCGGCTCATAGTTTGGATCTAGGGCAATCTTTAAATCAGCGAAGGTCATCTTATCTAAGCCATGTACCTTTTGAAGTAATTTTGCATATTTCCTCATATGTGGTGCTAATTCTTTTGTGATTAGATCTATTTGACGGTTATATAAAGATCGATCGACTTCTTGGTCGAACAATAAATATTCAAATACCGAATCGTATCCTCGCAGGTCAGCCGTTGTTTTTTCTTGTTGAAGCGCAATGTCATACGTTTTTGCAGTGGTATGCTGATATTCCTTCAATTTAGATGAAAAAGCTTCAAATGCTGCTCTTCGAAGAACTGTATCTGTTTCAGCTTCCCAATCATTTTCAAAGGAAACGTAGCTTAATGGATATGGTTTTCCGTTTACCTCAAAGTCAGGAAAAGAAATATCCAATAATTTAGTTGTTTCATATAAATTATAAGGCGCATCAAATGTTGGAGAGTAGGCAGCTAATACCTTTTCCACTTCTGGGTGAAGCGTATGTTTCTTTCTTTCTAGTAACTTCACTAAATAGTTTTCGTAAGAAGAATCCAGTTTTGCTGCTTCCTCAAGTAACTCTGTAGGCAATTCTAATAGTTCGCTGTCAACAAAAGATGTTTGGCTAGCAACCTTGCCAGCTAATGAACTAAATTGACCGGCTCTCATTTGAGCTTCCGTATTTGACTGGTCTTCCGTAATCGCTAATCTTGCATAGCTACCTAACAAACTAAATTTCATATAAAGAGACTGATATTCCTCCAAAGCATCAATGATGACATTAGCGCTATCTAATTTCCCTTTATACTTTTCAACGAATACAGGGACATTTTTCTCTATTTCTGCGTAAGCATCTTTATATTCCTTTTCCGAAGCAAATAAATCCTTTAAGTTCCAAGTTTCTTCTATTTTAACCTCTGATCTTTTTGGTAAACTTTGTACCATTCCCATCTCTCCTTAATATTACGGATATCGAACTATAAATAATTATAACGGAACTTAATAGAAAAGTAATTATTTTTCTTATATTCAGATTTATTAAATGGAGCGGCTTTTATGTAGAGCTAAGACAATGAGCATATATACTACTTTTTTTATTAATTGTTCGTGCTTAACTTTTAAAAAGGGATTATGAAATTGACACATTTAAATGATATCAAAGTTAAACTGATCAGTTTTTTGAAGTTAGTATTTCATCATTTTCAATAATAGAATTATGAAAATGATGCCACTTTTTTATTTAATATATTGATATACTAAAGATTATAAAGATTCGAATTAGTCAAATTTTTATAGACTGATTCCTATCTTTGTTTTACAATGTAATTGTATTACGAAAGGATAATTTTGGATGAAGTTAACTATAAGAAAGAGATATTAGTACGCTTTTCAATTTCAAAATTTTCAAACAACAAAGGGGATGCATTTTATGAAAAAATCAAAGTTTGCTTCATTATTCCTAGCCTCGACCCTTCTCATTGGAGTTTTGGCAGGTTGCAATAGTGAAGGCGGTTCAGGGGATGGCGGAGATACGATTAAAATTGGTATTAATCTTGAGCTATCTGGTGGAGTTGCTTCCTACGGACAATCAGAAGACAAAGCAATTGATCTGGCTGTAGAGGAAATTAATGACGATGGTGGTATTGACGGGAAGAAAATCGAACTTGTAAAAGTAGATAATAAATCGGATGCTGGTGAAGCCACCAGTGGAGCAATTAAGCTTATTACAAAAGATAAAGTAGTCGCTATCATTGGAGCTGCAACTAGTGGTAACACTGTAGCTCAAGTAGAAGTTGCTGGAAAAAATAAAGTACCACTTATCTCTCCATCAGGCACGAGTACTACAGTAACCGTTACTGATAAGGGTAAACTAAATGAGTTTGCTTTCCGCACAGCGTTTATTGACCCATTTCAGGGAACAGTAGCAGCAAATTTTGCCGCTAATGAGTTAAAAGTTAAAAACGTAGCGATTTACGCAGATAACAGTAGTGATTATGCGAAAGGCTTAGCAGCTTCCTTTAAGAAGGATTTTGAAGCTGCAGGCGGAAAAATTGTTGCACAGGAATCTTATGTTGCTAAAGATACAGATTTCCGTTCTACATTAACAAGTCTTAAATCTAAAAATCCAGATTTCATCTTTATCCCTGGTTATTACGAGGAAGTTGGTCTTATCGTTAAGCAAGCTCGTGAAATGGGGATTACAGTACCATTGATGGGAGCAGATGGATGGGATTCACCGGATATTGTTGATTTAGCAGGGGCAGATGCATTAAATAACACATATATTATCACTGCTTATTCTTCAGAGGATCCAGATGGTAAAGCTAAAGCTTTCTCAGATAAGTTTAATGAAAAATACGGGGAAGCTCCTAACTCCTTCCACGCTTTAGGCTATGACACCGTTTATCTATTAAAGGATGCAATTGAGAGAGCAGATTCAACAGATGGAACAAAAATTAAAGAGGCATTAGAAGCAACAGATAATCTAGATCTTGTAACTGGACTTTATTCAATGGATGAGAATCACCACCCAGTGAAATCAGCAACCATTATAGAGTTCGTAGATGGAGAGCAAGTGTTTAATACAAAGGTTAATCCATAAAATATTGTTACTAATAACGGAGGGATTCATTCCCTCCTTTTCTGTGACTCTATGAAAAACGGGGTTAGGCTTGTGCTGCCCTAAATATAAGGAGTGTAACTACATGGAATGGGTTCAACAGTTGATTAATGGTATTTCACTAGGAAGTATATATGCCTTAATCGCCCTTGGATATACAATGGTTTATGGAATTATTAAGTTAATAAACTTTGCTCATGGCGATGTATTTATGGTAGGTTCTTTCATTGGTTTCTATTCAATTACCGTATTTGGTTTAGGCTTTTTTCCCGCACTTATTATTTCAATGACTGTCTGTGCATTATTTGGTGTTCTAATAGAGCGCATTGCCTATAAACGACTAAGAAATGCTACGCGTATAGCGGCTTTAATTACTGCCATAGGGGTTTCTTTACTCATTGAATATGGAGTGATTTATATAAGAGGTGCTCAATCTGAGGCATACCCAGATTTCTTTAAGAAAAACTTTGAACTATTTGGTGTGCAAATAGGTATGCAGTCCATCTTAATCTTGTCTGTTTCCGTTGCATTAATGATTATTCTGCAATTTATCGTACATAAAACGAAAACAGGAAAGGCAATGAGAGCTGTTTCTCATGACACAGAGGCGGCAAAATTAATGGGTATTAACGTAGACAACACAATTTCCGCAACTTTTGCAATTGGTTCAGCCCTAGCGGGTGCTGCTGGTGTTATTTTTGGAGTTTACTATACAAAGATTGACCCATTAATGGGAGTTATTCCAGGGGTAAAGGCCTTTATAGCAGCAGTATTAGGGGGAATTGGAATTATACCTGGAGCAATGGTAGGAGGTCTACTTTTAGGTGTTATTGAATCTGCTGTAAGTGCAATAGGCTTCTCTTTGTGGAGAGATGCAGCAGCATTTGTCATTCTAATATTAATACTTATCTTTAGACCATCAGGTATTTTTGGCAAAAATGCACGAGAGAAAGTGTAGGTGTATACGTATGAAGAAAACCTCTAAACAATTTTGGCTATTTGTTGTATTGGGGATAGCCATCTATGCCGTCATACAGCTTCTTATTATGAACGGGATTATAGATCAATTTTATAGTAATACAATTATTGTTATATCTATTAATATTATATTAGCCGTAAGCTTACACCTTATAATTGGGATTACCGGACAGTTTTCTATAGGGCATGCAGGATTCTTAGCGATTGGGGCATATATTTCAGCTATTGTGACTATGAGGCTTGAATTACCATTTTTCTTAGCCATAATAATAGGTGGAATTGTTGCTGCTTTAGCTGGGTTGATCGTTGGCATTCCTAGTCTTCGCTTAAAGGGAGACTACTTAGCGATAGCAACGCTTGGCTTCGCTGAAATTATTCGTATTGTTTTCTTGAATATCGACTATGTTGGTGGAGCTTCCGGTATGCAGGTTGACCATATGACCACATGGACTACAGCATTCATCTGCTTAGCAATTACTATCTTGGTGATTGTCAATTTCACAAATTCAAGACATGGTATTGCCTCCATTTCAGTTAGGGAAAATGAAATTGCTGCAGATGCCATGGGAATAAATACGACTTATTATAAGGTAGCAGCATTTGCAATCGGTTCCTTTTTTGCTGGAGTAGCAGGCGCTCTTTACTCACATAATTTTTATATCATTCAACCAAGTCAATTTGGTTTCTTGAAATCGTTCGACATTTTAATCTTTGTTGTTCTAGGAGGATTAGGGAGCTTATCTGGAGCCGTTTTATCAGCTATCCTATTAACCGTCGTTTCAACGTATCTACAAGGATATCCAGAAACTCGAATGATCATATACAGTCTCGTCCTAATCATTGTTATGTTGTATAGACCAAAAGGATTAATGGGGACGATGGAGATTACAGATTACTTTAAAATGTGGAGAACACCAAAAGGGGGCAGTCAATATGGAAAATAGGCCTTTACTAGAGGTGATAAATGCCGGAATTCAATTTGGGGGCTTGAAGGCTGTCCAAAATTTAAATATGGTTTTAAATGAGGGAGAGCTTGTAGGTTTAATAGGGCCAAACGGAGCAGGGAAAACAACGAGCTTTAACCTATTGACTGGGGTCTATGCACCTACCACTGGAGATATTATGTTTAACGGGGAAAGAATTAATGGATTAGCCCCCTTTAAAGTAACTAGGAAAGGCATAAGTCGAACCTTTCAAAATATTCGTCTGTTTAATGAATTGACTGTCTTAGAAAATGTGAAGGTCGCTTATCATTCTTTAGCTAAGCATACGATGCTTAGCTCCATTCTTCGACTACCTTCTCATTTTAAAGGTGAGCAAGAGATGGAAGAGAAATCTATCGAATTTTTGAAGATATTTAAATTAGATAGATATAAGGATGAGCTTGCTAAAAACCTTCCTTATGGTCAACAGAGACGGTTGGAGGTTGCAAGAGCTTTAGCAGCAGGGCCTAAGCTACTTTTATTAGATGAGCCAGCAGCTGGGATGAATCCTAAAGAAACAAAAGAACTGATGGATCTAATAGGGTTTATTCGTGAAAAGTTTAATTTAACCATTCTGCTGATTGAGCACGATATGAATCTTGTAATGGGTGTTTGCGAAAGAATTTATGTATTAGACCATGGACAGCTTTTAGCAGAAGGCACTCCTCAAGAAATACGAAATCATCCAAAGGTCATTGAGGCTTATTTGGGAGAGGAGGTTCCAAATGTCCATGCTTAAAGTAGAAAATATGGACGTGTATTATGGGAATATCCAAGCTTTACATAATATATCGTTAGAAGTGAATGAAGGAGAAATTGTTACGTTAATCGGAGCGAACGGGGCTGGAAAAAGCACGCTCCTTAAAACTCTATCTGGATTGTTAAAGCCTAAGAAGGGGAAAATCGAGTTTTTAGGCAAATCTATAACAGGGAAAGCAGCTCAAACGATAGTAAAGGCTGGTATATCTCATGTACCAGAGGGGCGAAGAGTTTTTGCCAATCTTACTGTAGAGGAAAATCTCGAACTAGGAGCATTTCTTCGTAAGGATAAGGCAGGCATTAATTCAGATTTAACAAAGGTTTATGAAACTTTTCCAAGATTGTTAGAAAGAAGAAAGCAGCTATCCGGAACACTCTCCGGGGGAGAACAGCAAATGCTTGCCATTGGGCGTGCCATTATGGCAAAGCCTAAACTAGTGTTACTAGACGAACCGTCGATGGGATTGGCTCCGCTTATGGTTCAAACTATTTTTAAAGTCATAGAAGAAATAAATAATGACGGCACCACCGTATTATTAGTTGAACAAAATGCCCATATGGCACTTTCCATAGCTAATAGAGGATACGTTATTGAAACAGGTAAGGTAGTATTATCTGGACCTGCAAGGGAGCTACAATCGAGTGAAGAAGTTAAGCTTGCTTATTTAGGTGGTTAATAAAAGATGCTAGGAGAAAAAGTGAGCTTGGTAACTATCAAGCTCATTTTCCTTTTTATAAGGTATAAGGGATGTCAAATCTTTAACATCACACAACTTTTCGCCTATTTGAAAAAAGAATTTTTCTTCTCTTTTTCTCCATATCAATCAAAATATCTATTATCTATAGTTATTCATATATAAATAATGCTACAATGAGAAAATGTAGTAATTATATTGTATAAATTTGGAGGAAACATGATAAGAACGTTACGTTTTTGGATTTTAACTTTAATTTCATTTTCAATCATTGGCATACTGACAAGCTCACTCTTTTCAAGCTATTTAGTGACAAAAGATAGCTTGATTGATAACTCGTTGGAGCAAAACCAAGTATATTCTAAAAAGCTGGCGGAAATGTCAGAGGAGCTTTTTTCTTCTATGCAACTTAACCTTGAAGGGAGAAAAGCTGATATTATCAAGCTATTGGATAATCCGACAGAATTAACAATAGTATTGAACCAGCTAATAGTAACAAGTAAAAACTTTAACTCTGTCTCAGTTATTGATAAGAACGGTCTCGCGATAGCTACTTCTCCTAATGTAGGAATTGCTGGTACTGTTATTCAATCCGAAGGTGTTAAAGAAGCATTAGATAAGAAAGAGAATATTATTACAAAACCATATATGGCTGCGACAGGTAGATTACTAGTTCTTGTATCCACCCCGCTTTTTAATGAACAAAATGAGTACCTAGGAATGCTGAATGGAACCATCTATTTAGAAGAGGATAATTTTATACGAAACATATTAGCAGAGCATTATTCTAAAGATGGATCGTATGTTTATGTCGTAGACCATTCAGGAACGCTTATTTATCACCCTGATGAAAAGAGAATCGGAGAAGTAGTAAAAAGTAATGAGATAGTAGAGAGCCTAATCAGAGGGGACAGTGGCTCAAGTATTACAGAAAATACGAAGGGTGACCTTTACGTGGCTGGATATACTTTAATAGAAGCAAGCAGATGGGGAGTAGTATCACAAACCCCTTATGCTTCAAGTATAGAGCCTCTTGCTGGAATCATATTGAAGATATTTTTATATGCACTTCCTTTTATAGTTTTATTTCTTGTAGTAGCTTTTGTGCTTTCAACTAAACTAGCTTCTCCATTACAAAAACTTGCGATGTACACAATGGATCCTCAATTTAATAGAAATGAGCTAGAAATTCCGACATGGTATTTTGAAGCTAAGCAGTTAACCGAAACTGTTGAAAACTATCGAAAACAGCAAGAAGAAACTGTGGAGGATTTTAAAACTCAATCCTTAACTGATCCTTTAACTGGGCTAAAAAATAGAAGGTTTGCAGAATATCTTTATAGTCATTTAATCGAGAGTAAAAATAACTTCTCGATGATTATGGTGGATATCGATTTCTTTAAAAAAGTAAATGATGAGTTTGGACATAATGCAGGGGATGAGGTTTTGCAATTCTTAGCTTACCGAATGAATAGGGTCACTCGTGAAGAAGATTATATCATTCGATTAGGTGGCGAAGAATTTGCAATTGTTATGCCGAATACTCTACTAGAGGAAGCATACCGTATTGCGGAGATACTGAGGAAAGATATTGAATCTACATTACCTCCAACCAATAAGGCTATTACCATATCTTCTGGAGTGGGGGAATACAAATATAAGGCTGAAGCGATTTCTTCATTCATGGACCGTATTGATCAGGCTCTATATAAGGCAAAATCTAATGGGCGTAATCAAACGATTATATCCAAGTATTCAAAATAACGTAAAAAGGTTTTAGCCAGTAGCTAAAACCTTTTGTCATTGTACATTGTTCATCTTTTTAATGAGATAAAATACAGCCTCTATAATTATTCCTATTACTAACCCAAAAGCACTAAACATAAACAGGGAGAGGATTCCGATTATATCACCGTTTCCTTCAGAATTTATAATGAAGGAGCGGAAAAGGTCAATGAAACCTATTGCCAATCCAAACGTAAATAAATAAAATGCTTTGTAGAGGTTGTATAATAGCATAGCCCCAGCTGTTACTCCTGCTACAATGGAAAAGGCTGCAAAAGCAATAAAGTTCATAATAACTAATTCTTGTCCTAATACATACCTAACACCTAGAATGAGTAAAAAAAGCGAAGCTACAATGATGAAACCAGCAATTTTTCCATAATTTTTTAACAAATTAAACGCCTACCTTCTCTTTTTATAATATAGGAAAGTGGCACAATTTCCAATACATCGATAAGAAAGGTTTGATCAAATTATGACGGAACATCTATTTCATTTAAAAGCGAATTGGCCTGGAGGCAGAAATGACGTGGGAGATATTCACTCTGGGAATTTACAAACTAATATCTCCATACCAACAGAAATGGACGGACCTGGAATTGGAACTAACCCTGATGAAATGCTTTTAGGTGCTGCAGCGACTTGTTATATTATTACACTGGCTGCAATGATGGAGAGAAGTAAAGTAAATACAGAAAACTTAGAGATGAACTCAACTGCTATAGTAGATGTTACAAATGGTGTTTTTACTTATAAAAAAATTATTCATCGTCCGATAATTATAATAACAGATGAAAAAGACAGACTAGTATCAGAAAAGCTCGCTATTAAAGCAGAACAAAGCTGTATGATAAGTAAGGCATTGCGAGGAAATGTGGATATTGAAGTAGAATATTCCATAAATATAACGGATAAATCGATTTCATAAAATAGGGAAGAACGATATAACTAAATGATTATTTTGATTTCCATACCTTTAAGTTAAATTGCTAAATAGAAGTTATAATAACCGATATTTTTCAATGTTGATTTTTTATTGATTGTTCATGTTTTTACTTTATAAAAGGAATTACATCTTTAATTAAAACTACATTTTGATTAATAGGGGTGAATACAGTGGAATGGATAATAATACCAGCTTTAATTTTTTCTGTACCTGTCATAAGAGCGATAACAGATCACTTAGAAGAAAAAGCACGTATAAAAGCTAGCTCTGTTAAAGATGCGTTAGAACTAGAAAGACTAAAACAAGAAAATTTTATCATTGAAACCGAAAAGATGAAAATAGAATTGGAACAAATGAGATTACAATCTCCCTCTCCAAGCTTAGACTTTTCCGTTACTAAAAAGGAGGTTTAGCATTGTATGGAAGGTATAATGATGATTAAACGAGCTGAAATAGAAGATTCAATGGATGTAGTCAGTTTAGCTTCTCTTCTATGGCCAGGACACAACATAGAAGAGTTTAAAATAGAAACAGACCAGCTGATAAAAAACGAGAATGCGATTGTTTATCTAGCATATGGTCCTTTAGGAGAACCAATAGGATTTGCACAGTGTCAAATTCGAACAGACTATGTTGAAGGAACTAGTACAACGCCAGTAGGCTATTTGGAAGGACTTTTTGTGAAAAAAACGTTCAGGAGATCAGGCATAGCCAAGCAGCTAGTTAAACATTGCGAAGACTGGTCTATTTTAAAAGGCTGTAGGGAGTTTGCTAGTGACTGTGAGCTAGACAATGAGGAGAGTTATAACGTCCACCTGAAGCTAGGCTTTAAAGAAGTAAATCGTGTCATTGCTTTTGCTAAAAAGCTGACTTAAACATGAGGAAATTATGAAAGGCACTTTCTGTTCAATTTGAACGGGAGGTGCCTTTCTCATCGGCTATATTTTGTTTATACAACGTGGAAGGTTTATATCACATATTCATATACACATATAAAATGAAATATGGTTCCGAGCAATATAAAAATATGGAAAATTTCGTGGAAGCCTAATTTTTTTATAAATGGTAGATTAGGCTTTATACCATATATGATTCCGCCTATCGTATAGAAAATGCCTCCTCCAACTAAATATAAAAGTCCATGGGTACCAAGACTTTCAGCTAAAGAAGGAGCAAGAAAGATAATAATCCATCCCATTCCTATATAAAGGGCTGTGGAAATCCATCTTGGGCAATCAAACCAGACCATCTTAAATAATATTCCTGAAAAAGCTAGGATTCCAATTAAACCAAATAATAGATATCCTGTTGACCCCTTTAAAGTAATCAGGCAAAAAGGAGCATATGTGCCAGCGATGAGTAAATAAATCATTGAATGGTCTAAACGGCGTAAAAACTGAATAACACGTTCTTTCGATTTAACCGCATGATACGTGGCAGAAGCTGTGTAAAGCAATATCATACTAACGCCAAATATAGAGAGAGCTGTTAATGTTAGGCTCGTTGCGTTTAAGGTAACTCCTTTCATAATCATGAGGAATAACCCGATTATTCCTAAAATAGCTCCAAATAAATGAGATAAGGAGTTAAAAGGTTCTCTAATATAATTTTCTAGCATAAAATGAATGCCTCCACTTCAATATGTAGTTTTGATAACTACATATAATGATATATTGATATGTGTTGGTAGTCAAGGTTTACCTTTATTGTGTTTTAAGTTACTATGTTTTTAAGTATTACTAGGAGGTTCATTTATTTATGAATGATTTAAATAGGTTAATTGACCGTTTAGCTTTAGACACTGCCATTAAAGAAGAGGATATACCGGAAATAGACTTATACATGGACCAGGTTATACAGCTTTTTGATGCTAAATACGGGACGACCATTCGAAGTGATGAAGACAAGGTATTAACTAAAACGATGATTAACAATTATGCAAAGGGCAAGCTATTCGTTCCGATAAAAAATAAGAAGTACTCTAAACAACATATTATGTTGATTAATCTTATTTACCATTTAAAAGGATCACTTTCCATCAGTGATGTGAAAGAAACTTTATCTCCCTTAAAGGAGAAAATGGCTTCAGATGAATTTACATTAAATAATTTTTATCAATACTTTATTTCCCTTCAGCAAAATAATAAACAAGTCTTTTTAAAAGAAATTCAAGATTTAGATAAACTAACTAAAGAATTAGAGGCCGAGGAGGAATTACAAAAACTACTGTTAATTTCTTCTCTAGCTAATATGAGTAATTTTTATAGAAGAGCTGCGGAGTTGCTGGTTGATGAGCTTGCTCCTAAAGAAAAGGAGAAAAAATAATGAAAACTCTTTGGACAGACGGAAGTATTTATAAAATGGATTCGGAAAATTCTATGACGGAAGCAGTTTTAACAGAAGGTGGAAAAATTATCCGAACAGGTGAAAAAGAAAAATTACTTCCCATGGCCGACATAGTTATTTCCCTTGAGGGGTCTGCAATGTACCCGGGATTGGTAGATAGTCATATTCATTTAATCGGTCACGGGGAAAAGCTTTCCTATCTCGACCTTTCTGGCTTTACATCCATAGAAGACATAGTGACAGAGGTAAGAAAAAAAGTCGTTCCTGGTCAGTGGTACGTAACAGAGGGCTGGAACGATAACAATTTAATAGAGAGTCGCCCTATTACTCGAGCTGATCTAGACGGTGTTATACAAGAAAGCCCAATCGTATTAAAAAGAATTTGTAGACATGTCCTTGTAACGAATTCCATAGCAATGGAAATTGCGGGGATAACCGAAGAAACTACTAGTCCAGTTGGTGGAATGATAGGAAGAGACGATAATGGTAGATTAAACGGGCTATTCTACGATGAGGCACAGAATCTAATCACTTCTCACATCCCACCAGTTACCTCAGATTACTTAGCAGACGTTATACGATTAAGTATCCAAGATTTACTCTCAAAGGGACTTACAGGCGTGCATACGGAGGATATGTCCTATTACGGGCCATATAATGTGCCATTAAAAGCGTACCACGATGCTGTAGAAGAAAATTTTAAAGTTCACCTGTTAAGACATCATTTAGTTTTTGAACAAATGCAGGGAGAGGTACCTACTGAATTCATAGAATTTGGTGCGATGAAAATTTTTGTAGACGGTTCATTGGGAGGAAGAACAGCTCTATTGTCTACTGATTATTTTGATGCCACTGGAACACAAGGGGTAGCTGTTCATCCTGAAGAAAAACTTGAGCAATTAGTGAAATTAGCTCGAGATTACCAAGAAAATATAGCAGTGCATGTAATTGGAGATAAGGCTACAGAGCTTATATTGGATGTAATCGAAAAATATCCGCCACCTCATCCGAAAAAGGATCGGCTCATTCACGTAAATGTTTTACGGAAGGATTTAATAGAAAGAATGCGCAAGCTTCCTTTAGTATTAGATATCCAGCCAATATTTGTTCCTTCAGATTTTCCTTGGGTAAGAGAACGATTAGGAAGCGAAAGAATGGAGTGGGCATATGCCTGGAAGACTCTTATAGCTGCTGGATTAGAATGCTCAGGCGGTTCAGATTCGCCGATTGAAAATGCGGATCCATTTTTGGCCATGGATGCTGCAGTAAACAATGTGTGGAATCCTGCTCAGTCATTGTCCTTGTATGAAGCACTTTGTCTTTATACAATAGGTAGTGCTAAGGCAATAGGTAAGGGGCTTTCTCGAGGAAAAATTGAATCAGGCTATGATGCTGATTTTACAATTGTTAATGAGCCGCTTACCGTAAGTAATCTAGCGAAGGTGTCTGTGTGTAAAACAGTAGTAGCAGGGAATATTGTCTATGAAAGAAAATGAAACTAATTATCTGTATATCCGTATAATAAGTTAAAGAAAAAGGAGGTTATATCATGGAAAATACAGGGCTAAAAGTATTATTACATGCAAGCACTTGGTTTGCACCGTTTTTAGTACCATTTGTGTTGTACTTAGTAGTAGATAATCATGAAATTAGAAAGTTATCTATTCAAGCAGTACTTTTTCAATTAGTAATGTCAGTCCTACTGTTTATATCATTTCTACTGATATTTATTATAATAGGTATTCCATTAGTAATAATTTTTGCTATAATGGCTTTTGTTGTCCCGATTATAGGTATAATTAAAGCAATCAATGGCGAAACATTTAATTATCCTATTGTGGGATCATGGATTAAATAAGGGCTGTAATGTAAAAGGGGAAAAAGTATGACTACTAGAATTGGTATTGATGCAGGTGGAACTTTAACGAAAGTCGCTTACTGGAACGATGAAAATATAATGTCCTTTAAAAGTTTTCTATCCTCAGATTTTCAAAGTGTAAAAGAGTGGGTGGAAAGTAAGCATTCGTCAAGTTCTATCTGCCTTACTGGTGGTCGAGCAGAACAACTAAAAAAGATCCTTTTGTCAAAAGAGGATCTTCCTTATGTAGTTGAGTTTGATGCAACGATGAATGGTGTGATGCATCAAATGAAACAGGAAATCATTAATAGTAGCTCGGCAATCATTGCAAATATTGGTACAGGTACTTCAATACATATTATGCATGATAACTCGCATGCTCGAATTGGTGGAACTGGAGTAGGTGGGGGAACACTTTTAGGATTGGGAATGGCATTAACAGGTTTAACAGATTATAAGGAAATGATTCAGTTATCTTTAAATGGAAATAGATCGGCAATAGATGTTTTAGTAAGTGATATTTATAAAGATAACAAATTACCAATAACTGGATCGCTTACTGCTAGTAATTTTGGTGGTGTTTCATTAAAAAACGAAGAAACAAGAACAAACGCAGATCTGATTGCAGGTATCCAGGGTATAATTGGTGAAGTTGTGGCAACATTATGTATACAAGCTGCAGATGCTCATGGTGTCGAGGACATAATTTATATAGGTTCTACACTAGAAGATAATATATTGCTTCAGGAAATTATTGAATCCTATACGATACTAAAAAAGAAAAATCCAATATTTTTAGAAAAACATGGGTATAGTGGAGCGATTGGTGCATTATTGGAAAACAATTAAAAAAGATTTTGGATAATTGTTGCATTATTAGGATAGGCGTGTTATATTTAAAGAGGATTATTTTTGTTCGGTTAGTTAGTAGGTGGCAACACTTTTACTTAACAGTGTTGAGCAAGGATAGTAACACAATGTATGCACAATTTGCATACGAGGAGGATACACACATGGAACAAGGTAAAGTAAAATGGTTTAACTCAGAAAAAGGATTCGGATTTATCGAACGCGAAGGCGGAGACGATGTATTCGTACATTTCTCAGCTATCCAAAGCGAAGGTTTCAAATCTCTTGACGAAGGTCAAGAAGTTACTTTTGAAATCGAGCAAGGCCAACGTGGTCTTCAAGCTACTAACGTAGTTAAAGCTTAATTTTAAACCTAAACTTTAACAGGCTCTCATTTCGAGGGTCTGTTTTTTTGTGTTATCATATATAGAAAGGTTCACATATTGATATGCAAGGGAGTAGTTTGGATGAAAAAGTGGAAGAAGGATATAATTATTAATGTACCTATTGAATTTGCATGGCCTTATTTCTACGGGGACTTAGAGAAAAAGAAAGCAATTTTCCCTAAAATTATAGATGAAGAGGTTTTAAAGGAAACACATGAAGTGGAAGGTACAATAATCCGACAAGCATATAAAAACGGATCGATAGACGAATCCTATGACCTTACTATAAAAAAGTTCATCAACGAACCAAATCATAAGCTCGTACAAGAAGCCTTTATTTTAAACAACATGTTCCGTATGAAGGTGGATTACGAATTAAATTCAGTGGACGAAAACCAAACAAGGTTTACTTATCGATCTGTTAATAGACCAAGAAACCCCTTGTTGAGTCTATTTCAACTCTTCGGTAAAGATGATGTTATTATACGATTCATGAATCGTACAAAAACTAATATTGAGGAAGCGTATAACTCAAACGGAGTAGAACAAGACGTAATCGTAACACCAGGAGAGATTGAAGTAGTACCGGAAAAGTAAAAAGAAATGATGGCATAGGAAATACCCACAAAAAACACCTCCATTCAAATTTACTTGTTGGAGGTGTAGCTTGTTATGATAAATTCTTTCGTACTGCTTCTCGTGCTAATGCATGGGCAGCTTTATTTTGGTCATCAGATATCCACTTTATAAAAAACATATCGAAGGTATCTGTTATAGCTAGTATTTTTTCTAATATGGCTGCAAACTCAGGGTTTTTAGCGTAGCGTTTTTCAACTGCTGCGAATACTATTTGTGAATCAGTCCTAATAGAGACGATGGTAGGGGATAATTTCGATACTTCTTCCAGACCACGTTGTAAGGCGATAAATTCAGTAACGTGATTTGTTTGGTCCCCTATAAACTCACTAATTTTAATCTGGTGACCTTCTCCTTTGATAAAAATCCCAATCCCACTAGGTCCTGGATTGCCAGTAGTGGAGCCATCAATATATAATTCAATCATTATTAATCATCCTTTAAGGTAATGTTAGGTAATTTTTAGAATAAATATAATTGTACTGTTGAATATGTCAAACGGCAAGGAGTAGAAAAAATGAAGCATACACAAATTATAAATGAAATTGATCAGCTAATAGAAAATTATTGTGAAGGCTGTTTGGTGAAAAGTGAGCTAAGAAAAGAAAAAGGTAAGACTAAAGCTCATCAGTTTTGTATTAAAGGCTGCACGGTTGGGGAAGAGATAAAAGAGGCAGGCAACAAATTATTTGGAAAATAAAAAAAGTCCCACGACCAGTTGCCGCGGGAAGAACTGTTTACTTCGATTTTATAACGTTTGCAGCCTGAGGTCCACGGTTTCCTTCAATGATCTCAAATGTTACTTCTTGACCTTCATCAAGTGATTTGAAACCTTCTCCTTGAATACCAGTAAAATGGACAAAAACATCTTCCCCATCATTGTACTCGATGAACCCATAACCCTTTTCGTTGTTAAACCATTTTACTTTCCCCTGTTGCATAACTGTTCCTCCCTTAATCCACAAAAAATTCTGTAAATGGATAAAATAAACTATACATGAAATAGCTGCTACCGTCAATAAAATGTCGAATTATAGCTAAAATCTTATCAATTTTATGAGGTGAAAAAATCTACAATTTAAAACCTACTCCAACAAACTTAAGTATACCCAAATTAATGAAGAAATTCTCAATTTAAATTATGTAATGTGATTAGGTCTTTGGATAGACAAATTTTTATTTTCATAACAAATTTTAAACAATAAGAAAAGGCAAGCTAAAGAGAAATTTTGATATCCACTTACAACAAGAGGGTACCTTCGAATGACTTTCAAAGGAAAAGACTGCACTATAGCGGTCTTTTTTTCTTTTTTTCGTTATAATGAATAGGATGACTCGTTTGAAGGAGGTATTTTAATATGAATGCTATTATCCTGTGTGAAAAGCTAGTCAAAGACATATACAACAAATTTGACGCCAGTCATGATTTTTTGCATATAGAAAGAGTGCGTAAAAATGCGCTGACCATTGCTTCTACGGAGATAAATATCGATTTAGAGATAATTGAATTAGCAGTACTACTACACGATGTAAGCGATCCGAAATATTCGAACGAAGGGAAATTTATGGAGGATTACATCATTGAGCAACTTGAACTTTCTGATGTATCAAAAGATAAAGTAAAAAAAATCATTCAATCTGTTTCCTTTAATGGAGGAAATGAGACAGCCGCGGATACGATCGAGGCGAAGATTGTTAGAGACGCAGATCGGCTAGATGCTATTGGAGCCGTTGGAATAGCAAGAACGTTTGCATATGGTGGAGCAAAGGGAAGAAAATTATACGATGTAGCCGAAACGCCGAGAGACAACATGTCCATCGAGGAATACCGTTCTAAGCAAACAGCTTCCGTCACTCATTTCTATGAGAAGCTGCTGAAGCTGGCAGACGGAATGCAAACTCGAAAAGGCAAAGAGCTTGCTGCAGAAAGGCATGCCTTCATGGAATTATTTCTAGAAAACTTAAGAAAAGAAACAGGGGAATCTATATGAGTCATTTAATCATTTCTAATCTTACAAAAACAGTAGGGGAGAAAACGCTATTTGAAAATATTTCATTTACCATTAATAATCAAAATCGTGCTGGGTTAATCGGTATCAATGGTACAGGGAAATCGACCTTTTTATCGATTATTGCAGGACAGCTTGAGGCAGACTCTATTGATCGGGACCATCCAAACAAGTTTCGAATCGCCTATTTAGAACAGCAACCGGTATTTGAAAAAGAAGAAACGGTCCTTCAAACTGTATTTAGTGGAGATTCACCTATTCTGAAGATCAACAGAGATTATGAAGAAGCATTGCTCGCTTTAATGGCTAATTCCGATTCAACTGAATTACAAAATAGATTGATGGACTTACAGCAGAAAATGGATGAGCTACAAGCATGGGATGTAAATGCTTTAGCAAAAACAGCTTTAACTAAACTAGGGATTACGCAGTTTGAAGATTCAATTTTACATTTATCTGGTGGCCAACAAAAAAGAGTCGCGCTTGCAAAAGTGTTAATAGAGCCGGCTGATTTATTGCTATTAGATGAGCCTACTAACCATTTAGACAAAGAGTCAACAGATTGGCTGCAGGACATGCTGCAAAAAGTAGAAGGAGCCATTATCTTTGTTACACATGACCGTTACTTTTTAGACACAGTAGCCACTCATATTTATGAGCTTGCTGATAAAACGTTGTATACTCACACAGGTAATTATGCAGATTATCTGGAATCTAAAGCGATTCGTGAAGAGATGAACGCTGCATCTCAGCAAAAGCTACAAAATTTATATCGTAATGAGCTAAAATGGATTCGCAGAGGTGCAAAGGCTAGATCTACCAAGCAAAAGGCAAGAAAAGATCGTTTTGAAGAAATCGATTCACAACTGGACCGCGATAATTCTGCTTTAAATCTAGAGCTTGAAATGGCTACTACTAGGTTAGGGAAGCAGGTGTTAGAGGGTAAAAATATTTCTAAACGTTTTGATGCAAAAGTCATTGTAGATGATTTTTCGTTTATCCTACAGGCAGGAGATCGAGTTGGCATAGTGGGGCCAAATGGGGTTGGAAAGAGTACTTTACTGAAAATGCTAGCAGGCGAGATTCAGATGGACTCTGGAGAAGTAGTTGTTGGATCGACTGTAAAACAGATGCACTTCTCACAACAGCTTCCAAAACTAAATGAACAAATGAGAATGATTGAATATGTACGCGAATCCTCCAATCTAATAGAAGTAGGATCTGGAGAAAAATTCTCGGCTGCTCAAATGCTTGAACGGTTTTTATTTCCATTAAATACACATGGCACGCAAATAGGCAAGCTCTCCGGTGGGGAGAAAAAACGTTTAGTTCTATTAAAAATGTTAATGGAGCAGCCAAATGTTCTATTTTTAGATGAGCCAACAAATGACCTGGATATTCAGACCTTATCTGTTTTAGAGGACTTTATGGAATCCTTCCCTGGTGTAATTATTACTATTTCTCATGATCGTTTCTTCCTGGACCGTATTGCTAAAAAGCTTTGGATTCTAAACGGAGATGGCTTAGTTAGAGAATGGTTAGGAATTTATTCGGATTATTTGGAAGACCTTAAGGATACATCAAAAAAAGTAGTGGAAGTTAGGAAAGATAATGCACCCGTAAAAAGTACGAAGGAAAAGAAAAAGCTAACTTATAAAGAACAACGAGAATGGGATACAATCAGTGAGGATATTGAAAAAACAGAGAGGTTGATTGAAGAATTGGAGCAAAAGCTGTTAACTACAGGCTCTGATTTTACATCGTTACAGCAATTGACCGAACAATTAGATCAAGCAAACGAAGTATATGAGAAGCTAATAGAAAGATGGTCTTATTTAGAAGAAATCGTTTCGTCCTGATTTTATAATATTGGAGGTATAAGATATGAAAATATTGACAATAGAACCAACGCCAAGTCCGAATACGATGAAGGTAGTCGTTGACCAGGAGCTTCCTTTTGGGAAGAGTTATAACTATAAAAAGGATCATATAGAAGACGCACCAAAAGAAATACAACGTATATTTGATATCGAAGGAGTAAAAGGGGTATACCACGTTGCGGACTTTTTAGCGATTGAACGAATTGCAAAGTTTAGTTGGGAATCCATCTTAGCATCTATTGAAAATGTATTTGGCGGTGAAAATGAAGCGGAAACTGAAGAAAAGCCTTTAGATCATTATGGTGAAGTATATGTCCATGTACAATCATTCAAGGGGATCCCGCTTCAGGTGAAAGTATTTGATAGTGAATCAGAGTCAAGATTTGGTTTATCTGCCCGCTTTACCAAGGCTTTGGATGAAGCGATGGAGGGTGATAAAGAAAATTATATTATGCTTCGTAAATGGGTTGACTATGGTGTACGATATGGTGATCAAAAAGAGATAGGCGAGCAGCTTGTAAAAGAATTAGAGGCAAGCTTTCCCCAAAGTAAGCTGGAGCAACTAATTGCAGACAAAGACAAAGCCGAGGATGATAGAAAGCCTATAAGAGTTCCGTTCACTTTGGAGGAATTTGAAATAAGTGAATGGGAGAAGAGGTTCCAATTACTTGATAACCTTATTAACCCCCAGGTTGAAGATATCCCAGTTCTAGCAAAAGCAATACAGGATGAACAGGTTTCAATAAGAAGGCTTGCTACTGTATATCTTGGTCTTATTGAAGATGAAAAAGTCATTCCGTACTTAGAAATAGCACTGAAAGATAAGAGTGCATCGGTTCGACGTACTGCAGGAGATGCAATGAGTGATTTAGGATTTGTACAATTTTCAAAAGCAATGGAAGAGGCGCTGTTTGATAAAAACAAATTAGTTCGTTGGCGAGCAGCTATGTATTTCTATGAGGTGGGAGATATGGATGCATTACCAGCCTTAAAGAAAGCGATGGATGACAAGGAATATGAAGTTAAGCTTCAAATCCGTATGGCGATTGCCCGTATTGCAGAAGGAGAAGAAGCAAAGGGCTCCGTTTGGAAGCAAATGAGCGAGGCAAGAAAATGAGTAAAAGTGAAGAGTATGGCGGATATCGCCAGATCTTCTTTTTTAATTGTTTAGGAAACTATAAAGTTCTAAACCTGTGGATAAATTGATGTCTAGCTTCATCGCCTTGCCCCTCGGGGTCAAATGGAGAAAAGCTCCGGTGGCTGAGGAACTGCCTCCTCGCTTTTCTTCATTTGCCTGTCGGGGCAGTGACAGGCGGTTGCGCTTTTCTTGTTGGGAAATTCTAGGTGACATTTAAGGCTCTTTTTTAGTATTGTCCGTTCGTTAAAATACGACAAAGAAGCCGGATGAAATGTTCATTCCTTTTACTAATAATTCGTTAGATGGATTTTTAATTTTCTGATATAATAAATGAATGATTATTCATTTTTAAATGAATATCTATTCTAAATATAAAGGGGATTATTATATGAGAGCAGGATACATAGAAGACTTAGAAGCGTGGGAAAAGGGATTTTCTTTTTATACGGAGGTCAGTGTACGTTTTTCAGAAACAGATATGTACGGACATTTAAATAATACTATACCATTCACTTACTTTGAATATGCTCGTATTGAATACTTTAAAAAGGTTATGCTTATGAATGATTGGCTTAATCCTAAAGGAGAAAAGATACCAGTAGTTGCTGATTTACAATGTGATTATCAGAAACAGGTATTTTTTGATGAGAAGCTTCGTATTTATGTAAAAGCCAATTCAGTTGGTAGTTCTTCGGTTGATATCCATTACATGGCAAAGAATACAAAAGGAGATATAGTGTTTACTGGAAGAGGCAGTATCGTACAAATTGATAAGAAAACGGGAAAATCTGCAAAATGGACCGAACAAGAAAAAGAAGTTTTTCAAAAGAGTATTTACTAGCCGTCACCTACCATCCCTTTGCTACATACGTTAGTAGGAGAGTGGATAGGGGGCTATGGCATTGTACGATGGTAATCAGCAAAGATCAATTTTGACGAGCAGAGAGCGTCAAATATTTCAATTATTAGTAGAAGACAATTCTACAAAAGACATTTCAATTCAGCTGTCTATTAGTGAAAAAACAGTTCGAAACCATATATCTAACACGATACAAAAATTAGGCGTATCTGGTAGATCTCAAGCAATTGTTGAACTATTAAGACTAGGCGAATTATCATTGAATTGATTTGAATCCTTGCCATTTTCCTCAGAACAAGTCACAATAATAAGAGGACGTATTGTTTTGAGGAGTGAGATTCATGGCAGAAGAAAAGAACCAAGTGGAACTTAACCACGAAGATGTTGCTTTTTTAGAAAAAGAACTTCGGCATATTTCAGGGATTATCAAACAAAGAGGGCGACAAATCTTAAATTCTTATACGATAACGCCTCCCCAGTTTGTAGCTCTTCAGTGGCTTTTTGAGATTGGAGACATGACAATCGGGGATTTATCTAATAAAATGTATTTAGCTTTTAGTACCACTACGGACTTAATTGACCGGATGGAAAGAAGTGAACTAGTACAGCGAGTAAGAGACGAGCAAGATCGTCGAGTTGTACGAATACATTTATTAAAAGAAGGCGAGCGTATCATCGAAGAGGTAATTGACAAACGACAGCAATACTTAAAAGATGTGCTGAAACAGTTTGACCAAGATGAAGCACAAACATTATCAACTTTATTAGCAAAATTACATCTTGAGATGAAAAAGAACTGAGGAATTGACGTGAAAGCCCCAATCGGTGTGATAGACTCTGGTGTGGGAGGTTTGACAGTTGCAAAAGAAATTATGCATCTACTCCCAAACGAAGAAATTATTTATATTGGTGATACAGCTAGATGTCCTTATGGACCTAGAACTAGTGAAGAAGTTCGTAAATTTACATGGCAAATGGCAATTGCCTTGTCTAAAATGAAAATTAAAATGCTTGTAATAGCATGTAATACTGCGACAGCAGTAGCTCTAAACTCCTTGAGTAAGAAAATGCCTTTCCCAGTGATAGGTGTTATTTTCCCGGGAGCAAGAGCGGCTATTAAAGCAACGAAAAAAAATGAAATTGTAGTGTTAGGTACAAGCGGTACAATTAAAAGTGGGGCTTATGAAAAAGCGATTGCAGCTCTGAATACTTCTAGTAAAATCATTCCGCTTGCATGCCCTACTTTTGTTCCAATTGTTGAGAGTAATGAATATGAGGGTGACTTTGCGAGAAAAATGGTTTTTGAAGCCTTGCAACCCTTAAAATCAGAGCATTTTGATACGGTTATCCTTGGTTGCACGCATTACCCATTATTGCAAAAGCATATTGAGGATGCAGTTGGTGAACATGTAAATGTACTATCATCAGCTGAGGAAACCGCCCAGGATGTATTGGAGTACTTAGATTATCATCATTTACGCAATCCGACCGAGATAGAGAAAGAACCTATTTTCTATACGACCGGTTCGGTGCCCATCTTTAAAACAATTGTCGAAAAATGGTTAAACTTGTCGAATGCAGATATACGGACAATTTCATTTCATTAACCCTGTTAAGAGAATCCTCGAATAGCGGGGTTTTCTTCTGTTCAGGTACATAAAAAGGAGAAATATATGATTAGATTTGATGGAAGAGAAACAAAGCAATTGCGAAAGGTAACGATCGAGACAGATTATTTAATGCACCCAGAAGGATCTGTATTAATCACGGTAGGTAATACCAAAGTTATTTGTAATGCAACAATTGAAGATCGAGTTCCTCCTTTTTTAAGAGGACAAGGTAAGGGGTGGATTACAGCTGAATATTCTATGCTTCCACGCGCCACAGAATCACGTACACAGCGTGAGTCGTCTAAAGGGAAGGTTACTGGTCGTACGATGGAAATACAGCGTCTAATAGGACGAGCTTTGCGATCAGTAGTAGACCTCGAAGTAATAGGGGAAAAGACAATTTGGATTGACTGCGATGTCATTCAGGCCGATGGAGGCACAAGAACTGCTAGTATAACTGGGGCGTTTGTTGCATTAACCATTGCACTAGGAAAACTGTATGAGCAAAAGCAGCTTCCTAAATTTCCTGTAATTCAATACCTAGCTGCTACTAGTGTAGGGATAGTTGATGAAATTGGAGTAGTGTTAGATTTAAATTACGTAGAGGACTCTTCCGCAACTGTGGATATGAATATAGTACAAACTAGCAGTGGTGAGTACGTTGAGCTTCAAGGTACGGGAGAAGAAGCAACTTTCTCAAAAAGTGAACTATTGGAGCTTCTAGAGTATGGCGAAGCTGGAATCCAGCAGTTAATGGATATCCAACGAGCTGCATTAGGAGATTTAGCTTCTAAAATTGATGAGAAAGGATGATTTGAACATGAAACAAATAATTATTGCAACTAAAAATAAGGGGAAAGCAAAGGATTTTGAAGCATTATTTAATCCCCTTGGATACGAAGTGCTAACCCTACATGACGTAGCAAAAGAAATGGATGTTGAAGAAACAGGTATAACCTTTGAAGAAAATGCCTTGTTAAAGGCGACTGCATTAGCTGAACATTTACAATCGATTGTAATTGCGGATGACAGCGGCCTTGAAGTTGATGCCTTAGGCGGTCGTCCTGGTGTCTATTCTGCGCGTTATGCGGGAGAAGAGAAGAGTGATGAGGCAAACATCACCAAACTGTTAGAAGAGCTTAAAAACGTAAAAGAATCCGAAAGAAGTGCCCGCTTCGTTTGTGTGATTGCAGTTGCATCTCCAACCATGGAGCCATTCACAGTCAGAGGAACATGCGAAGGCGTTATTGCTCAAGAAAGAAAAGGGAATAACGGTTTTGGTTATGACCCAGTCTTCTTTGTTCCGTCCGAGAATAAAATGATGGCCGAATTATCTGCAGAAGAAAAAGGGGCTATTTCTCACCGTGGAAATGCTATTAAGCAATTAAAGTCAAAATTACCTGATTTACTATAAAGGTGGTGGCTGTTCGATGAAGCTTTTAGTCATGAGTGATACGCATAAGGAAATAACGGCTATGGAAGAGGTAATCCGTTTATATACCGAAAAGGTTGATGCAATCATTCACTGTGGGGACAGTGAGTTAGAGGCTTCCTTTTTTGAGGACAAACCTGTTTCCGTTGTTAAAGGGAATTGTGATTATGATCTTGGATTTCCAGAGGAGAAAATTATTTCGTTGGAAGACCAAACCATTTTAATCGTTCATGGCCATCGTCATCAAGTCAAATCCACGATATTGCCTCTCAATTATAGGGCGCAGGAAGTAGGAGCGACGATTGTCTGCTTTGGCCATTCACATTTACTTGGTGCTGAGCTTCAAAACGGCATCTTGTTTGTGAACCCAGGAAGTCTTCAACAGCCAAGGGGACGCAAGGAAAAGAGCTATTCAATTATTGAAAAACAAAAAGATCGTTGGCAAGTTCTATTCTTCTCCTCTGACCATAATCTGTTAGAAGAAGTCACTTTCAATTTTTCATAAAAGTAGTGTTGACAATCATTTGTTATCATTATATAATAAATCTTGTCTTTCCTATCTGTGTGGTGGGGGAGTACTTGGTCTCAGTAGCTCAGCTGGATAGAGCAACGCCCTTCTAAGGCGTCGGTCGGGAGTTCGAATCTCTCCTGGGACGTAAATGGGTTCAGAAATAATTTTAAATCAATTAAAAGGCACCTCAAATCCTTTATTTTCAAGGATTTGAGGTGCTTTTTTGTTTTTTGCTGAACCTAGAGTAATGTTGATCCACCAATTATTGAGAAGATCTCTAATATATTCTCTATAAGCTGAAGGAGCCTTACTTTCAACCTAAGCTGCTTATAATTCAATGAAGCATTTAAACTAATTCCATAATAAATGGGCCTAAGAATATCGGTTTTTGAAAGAATACGCATAAAAGACATTGCCAAATGCCATAACAATTAGAGGCTATATAATAAATCAGCATAAACACTCTACATAAAATTGCTATCAATTGTTGTAGTAAATGCCCTCTAAATATCGCTTAACCTTTTTTTACTATAATGATCTTGGGTATACGAATAGGAAAAAGGAGCACAGCTATAGTCGATTAGAATATTGCCAAACGTATAAAATATACAAGCAAGAATCAAAAGCCAAGCCATAGAAATATGGCCATGAACGATAAAAAAATACTCCTACGAGCAAGGTGGCTGTACATAATAGATAATCTGTGAGTAGCGGTATGCATAGATATATTATCTTTATAGTCATAAAAATTTAAATGCTATTACCATTATTTTCATAGAGCTAATAATTTCACTCTTATATAATATTCTAGTATAATAAAAAACAATATATTATTTTAAGATAGTTTATTTTTATGCACAGTAATAAGGGGGGGTATAAAGAAATGAAAAAGAAAAATCGTATAAGAATTGGGCTAGCTTGGCAAATCTTAATCGGCTTGATATTAGGTATTATTGTTGGCGGTATATTTTATGGAAATGATATTATTTTAAAATACCTTTCTCCATTCGGTACAATTTTCATGAATATGATTAAAATGATTGTAGTCCCAATTATTATTTCGACATTAATTGTTGGTGTAGCCGGTCAAGGTTCTTTAAAACAGGTTGGAAAACTTGGTGTTAAAACACTTGTTTATTTTGAAATCATTACAACGGTTGCCATTATTCTAGGTATATTATTAGCTGATATAACGCAGTTTGGTAGCGGTGTCGATATGAATGAGTTAACAAAAGGAGATATTTCTTCGTATGTGGAAACAACAGAAGAAATGTCTAAAGAAGATCATAGCATAATGGATACAATTGTAAATATTGTACCGACAAACATTGTCTCCTCAATGGCAGCAGGGGACATGTTGCCAATCATCTTCTTTTCCGTACTGTTTGGTCTAGGGGTTGCAGCTATTGGTGATAAAGGCAAACCGGTATTAGCATTAGCACATGGTGTAGCTGACGCGATGTTCTGGGTAACGAATTTAATTATGAAATTTGCGCCAATTGGTGTTTTTGCATTAATCGCAACGACTGTTTCCACATTCGGGTTATCTTCTTTAATTCCATTAGGGAAACTAATGATTTTAGTTTATTTTGCGATGATTTTCTTTATTGTAGTTGTATTGGGCATAACGGCTAAAATTGTTGGGTTAAGCATATTCCGCATTATTAAAATGATTAAAGACGAGCTCATATTAGGATTTTCCACTGCAAGCTCGGAAACTGTATTGCCGCGTATTATGCTGAAAACAGAAAAAGCAGGTGTACCAAAAGATATTGGGTCATTTGTTATTCCAACAGGTTATTCGTTTAATTTAGATGGCTCTACTTTATACCAAGCAATTGCAGCATTATTCATTGCACAAATGTACAATATTGATTTGTCTTTATCAAATCAAATTATTTTAGTTTTAACGTTAATGGTCACATCGAAAGGCATAGCAGGTGTGCCGGGAGTATCGTTTGTCGTGCTTCTTTCAACACTTGGTGCAGTAGGTATTCCTTTAGAAGGGCTAGCTTTCATTCTTGGAATTGATCGTCTATTAGATATGATGCGTACAGTTGTTAACATATGTGGTAATACATTAGCAGCATTAGTCATGGCGAAATGGGAAGGCCGTCTTGACATGGACAAGTATAATAACTACTTTAATAACGAAACAGTTGATGCTTCAGTTAAAGAGGATTAATTGTATAAAAGTAAACAGATGTATCAAGGTTTAGAAAGTTGGTACCGTGGTAGAAAAGCGCTTAAAATCCTTTAACGTTGGGGGTCTTAGGCGCTTTTCTTTTTTTGAGAAGTCGTTAAATACAAGAAATTATTATCTTTTTGCTTCTTTGCCTGTAATCCACTGCTTTAATGGCATCTGTTTTTCTGGTAGCAAAACATACAGATTTCATTACTTAAAATTGACAGGATGTATACATTCGTATACAATTTTATGTATACGAATGTATACATTAGGGGGATGAAAAATGAAAAATGATTCCCATAGAGAAAGACTCACGGATCACTGTGAAGACCGAAATGGTCCTTGTAGAGGTAGTGGAAAAAGACGTGGAGCAAAAACGTTTCGTCGGGGAAGAGCTTTGGCCTTCTATGAGATAATGCAAACTAAATCTAATTCTCTAAAAAGACAGCTCGCTACTCCAGAGCTACAATCCGTGAACTCAGTGTTAGTGGGGGAGCTAAAGGCTGTAGAAATGTTAATGGATGAATTTGCCCAGTTATTTGAATTAGTAGAAGTTGACGAAAAAGATCAACAGAATGAAGTGGAAGAATCAGGACAGTAATAAGAAAGATATTACATATATTCGTAATAATTTGGAGGGATGACAATGTTCGTACAAATTCGCAAATGGACAGTAACAGAAGGAAACTCAGATAAGGTACTAGAACGCTTTAAGAAAAAACCAGATCAAGGACCATCTTTAATTGAACAAAGAGAAGGTTTTATCGGACGTGAACTTTTAGTGAAAAACGTTCGCCGTGGTGAAGAAGAAGTAGTAATGATCGTTCGCTGGGAATCAGAAGAGGCATGGAAAGCATGGGAAAAGAGCCCTGAACATATCGCTGGTCACAAAAATAAAATTAAAGAACACGGTGGAAAACCACCGAAGCCTGAATATGTAATTTCCATGGAGCACGGAAACTATTCAGTAGTTGAATAAGTATTTTGCAAAAGAGTGAGCTATTAATATAGCTTGCTCTTTTTGTTTTAGAAGAATCCCTACCCCGAGGAAAGCGTCCGGCTGGGGCGAAAAATCAAATCTACTCTCTGATTTAAGATTTCTTTGCATCATAAATCAACCCTACCCTTTAACATAGCTAATATAGTTGCTTAAGAATAGTTCTCAAATTTATATCTATTTTACCTTATAAACGCTTTAAAAGTTGTCAAAACTAGAAAGTATTATAAAACGTTAGAAGGTATGAATTTGAAAAGAGTCGGTCCGATAAGTATTTTACATATTGTTGCTTTATCCATGACGATGATTGGATTAAAAAATCATGTCACTATTCTACCACCCATTTTAGAGGTTGGGGGTAGAGATGGGTGGATGTCTGTCATACTGGCTGCAGTAGTTATGAGCTTCTGGATTTTTATACTTGTTTATATTTATAAGCAAGCGAAACAAAGGCCCTTGATGGAGTGGCTTCAGGAGGCAACAGGTCCCAAAACTAGTACAATCTTTCGTTACGTAGTAGGGATCTATCTGTTCGTATTGGCAGCCTTTACCATGCGTGAAGCGATGCAGTGGGTGAAAACCACCTTCTTGCCTACGACATCCATCATCGTCTTATTAATAATTTATATTGTTTTGTGCATCCTATTAGCAACTAGTAATATCCAAACTATTGCAATAGTAAATGTTATGGTCTTGTTTGGTGTTTTAGTTTTAGGATTTTTTGTTGCCTTTGTGAACATTCAGGTGAAGGATTATTCATTGATCCGACCTTTTTTAGAGCATGGCTGGGAGCCTGTGCTAAAAGCCAGTATATTTCCTGCTGCAGGTTATATCGAGCTAATACTACTTCTCTTTTTACAGCAACATATTAAAGACAAAATGAGATGGTACCATTTTGCCATTATCCTTTTCTTGTTAATGGGGCTAACTTTAGGCCCTTTACTGGGAGCCATTACAGAGTTTGGTCCACACGAGGCCGCGGAACAAAATTATCCGGCATATGAGGAATGGGGTTTAGTTACTATTGGGCAGTTCATCGAACATCTTGACTTTTTTTCCATCTACCAATGGTTAACTGGTGCCTTTATACGTGTTGGGCTGCTTTTATTCATCACAATTGACCTTCTTAAAATGAAAAACAAGAAGCCTGTATGGTTCATCTTAGCCCCAGCGTTCTTTATCATTTGTATGATTTTAACGTTAATAAACGACAATTTATTTCTTTTCATTAAAGGTAACTACTTTCTTATAACTACTTTCGTGTTCTTTTTACTAGTATCAATCTTCTTGTTCTTGATAGCTTTTTTTCATAAAAAAACAACAAAAAAAGAGAAAAGACGTATGAAAGGAGGGAAACAAAGTGAAACCAACGGAGGAGAAACTGGATCTTCAAACAATAAAAGAACTATTCAAGAAGAATGAAGATGTCATTTTTCAGTTGTATAACTATGGGAAATATAAAGTCCATTTCATTACCTGTGATGCTATGACCGATCTCCAACTACTAAATGAAACCATTGTTCCTCGGATACAAAAAATGTGCACTGAGGTTGGCGAGGAACCACTTGAGGAGTTCATTTTGAATAAGCTTCATATACCAGATTTACAAAAGGTAGAGGCAAAAGAAGATATAATCACTAGAATATTTAATGGTTATCTAATTCTTCATATTGAGAATGAAAATCTAACATTTTCAAGTAATATTGCTAAAAAGCCTAATAGAAGTCCTGAGGAATCCAGGATGGAAGTACTTATTAAGGGGCCAAGGGATAATTTTATTGAGGATATTTCGGTTAATATTGCTTTAATAAGAAAAAGATTACCTACAAACTCCTTGAATGTGGAAAAACTGGAACTAGGAAAAAGATCAAAGACAACAGTTGCTGTACTTTATATGGATGATATTGCTAGCAAGGACATCCTAAAGGATATTATGAGTCAATTAAAGGAAGTGGATATTGATATTGTTTTTAGTGGAGAACTTTTGCTGGAAAAAATAAATAAAAAATCTCCCATCTTCCCTAGAAATGATTATACTGGAAGGCCAGATTTTGCTGTACAAGCCTTGGTAAGGGGAAGGTTTCTTATTCTAGTTGATGGCGTGGCTTATGTAGTAATAACCCCAGTCAACTTATTTTTGCTATTAAAATCAGGGGAAGACGTAGAATATCCGATGGCTTTTAGTAGTGCTGAAAGAGTTCTGAGAATAATTGGTCTAATGATAGGATTAGCCTTACCTGCCTTTTGGCTAGCGCTTACTACTTTTCATCAGGACCAACTACCCTTTCAATTACTAGCCACTGTTGTTCAAAATAATTCTGGACTTCCGTTGCCTTCAGCCCTTGAAATGCTGACGATGCTAGTTATGTTCGAGTTATTTAGGGAGGCAGGCTTACGATTGCCAACTGTAATCGGAGGAACCATTAGTGTGGTAGGTGGCCTAATTGTAGGGGATGCAGCTATAAGAGCAGGTTTAACAAGCCCCGCCATGATTGTGGTGATAGCTATATCTACCATCGCTACCTTCACTTTAGTGAATCAGTCGCTTGTCACAGCTGTAAGTATAGTTCGAATCATACTCATACTGATTACTTCTATATTAGGGTTGTTTGGGTTTTTTATTTCTTTATATTTTTTACTTCTTTATTTATCAAGTATTAGAATATTTGGAGTTCCATATATGAATATTGCAACCGATTTGAGTTGGGCTACCATTAAAAAGTCGCTTATAAGGTCAGCACCCAAAAACTATAAAGAGCGCCCACATGCTTTAAGTCCTCAGGATTCTACTCGAATTGGAGGAGAAGATGATGAAGAGAATAACTAAACGGTTGTGCATTCTTTGCTTAGTTCTACCTTTACTTACCAGCTGTTGGGATGTGGATGAACCAAATAGAATACGATACATTTATGCAATAGGGATAGATTATAAAGAGGATAAGTATGAAATACATGCTCAAATCATCGACTTCATCAATATTGCAAAGACTGAGCAACCAAACCAGGATGCTATTCAGGTGGAAGTTGGAAAGGCTAAAGGTGACACCATAGAAGAGGCATTCTTCGAATTATATAAATCAATGGATTTGAAGCTTTTCTGGGGACATATGACGTATATGGTTCTTTCTGAGGAAGCACTGAAAGAAGGAAGAGCTAATATTGTTATTAACGCCTTTTTAAGATTTAGAGAGATTAGATATCAAACGTGGGTATATACAACGAAAGATCCTATCGGTGAAATTATGTTGTTAAATCCTCTTTTTAACAGTGCCATGACTAGACTTAAACTAGCCGATCCTATGAGTTCATACCAACAAGAGTCCTTTATAGAACCAATAGATTTTCGGAAGCTTGTTATCCGTTTAAATGAACCTAGTTACGAAGTAAACATACCCTATGTGAAAATAGACGATAATTGGGAGAATGAAAAAGAAAAAGATAAACTACCGAAATTCGAGGGTGTAGGTGTCGTTACTCCAGACGAATTTAAAGGCTTTATCTCAGGCGAAAAAATTAATGGATTACAATGGATGACTAAGGAAACAAAAAAAGGGGAAATTACGATTCCTCGTAATGATAAGTTTGTTTCGATTACGATAGATAATCTCAAAATAAAAGTAAAGCCTAAAGTACAAGGCGACGAAGTGAAATTTGAAGTGAAATTAAATATGAATGCTTTACTAAGTAGCTTTGAGGGGAAGATTACAGAGAAAGAGATTCGACAATTTGTGAAGAAACAAATTAAAAAAGAAATCGAAGAAACCTATTTAGAAGGACTGGAAAAAGACGTGGATATTTATCGTCTATCAGAATATTTATATAGAAGTGATGTGAAGAATTGGAAAAAAGTACAGAAGGATGGCAAAGTTCCTTTGACAGAAAGCTCTATTAGCAGTATAACGATAGAAGTTAATAAAGTTTATACAGGGAGAAAAGCATTTAAAGAAACAATTGAATAGCTTAATTGCTTCTTCTGTAGGAAATAAGGGGATAGGATAGGAAATAATGTTCTTTTTTCCTTATTAATTTATAAAAAATGATTAATACCCTTGACAATAAATCAAATATACATGATAATAAATATTGTCTTTCCAGTATTTTAATTCGGAAAGAAAATATTGTCTCAGTAGCTCAGCTGGATAGAGCAACGCCCTTCTAAGGCGTCGGTCGGGAGTTCGAATCTCTCCTGGGACGTAGATTGGTTCAGGTGATCGAAGTTTGAACCTAACTAAAAGTGCTTCAAATCCTTTTATATAAAGGGGTTTGGGGCATTTTTTCTGTCTTTTGACTCCTTGTTTTAAATGTGTCACTAAACGAAATAAATAAAGAGCAGAACTACCAAATTTACTTCTTGCAAAATGAAAATCTTTATAAGAGAAACATGTATGAAGATAAATTGAAAAAGCTAGGTTATACTATAAAAATGACTTTATTGCCTAGCCAAACGAGATCTTTATAGCTCTCTTTATATGTGCAATAACTTTTTATATGTAAATTAAATCATAATTTTTAATAACACTGGGATCTGTGGTTGAAGATGAATCCCATTACGAGAGGGTTGGAATATAAATATGACTAAAAATTTTTGGCAGGAATTGCCTAAACCTTTTTTTGTACTTGCACCAATGGAAGATGTGACAGATGTAGTTTTTCGTCAAGTTGTTAGTAAAGCAGGTAGACCTGATGTCTTCTTTACGGAATTTACAAACACGGAGAGCTATTGTCATCCAGAGGGCCAAAAAAGTGTGCGCGGAAGATTACTTTTTACTGAGGACGAACAGCCAATGGTTGCGCATATTTGGGGAGATAAACCCGAATTTTTCCGTCAAATGAGTATCGGAATGGCTGAGCTAGGTTTTAAAGGTATTGATATAAATATGGGCTGTCCTGTACCGAATGTAGCAACAAGAGGAAAGGGCAGCGGTCTAATTCTTCGTCCAGACACAGCAGCTGAACTTATAGAAGCAGCAAAAGCTGGTGGATTGCCAGTAAGTGTGAAGACAAGACTTGGATATACAGAAATAGATGAATGGCAAGAATGGCTAACGCATATTCTTGAACAAGATATTGCGAACCTTTCTATTCATTTACGTACTAGAAAGGAAATGAGCCAAGTTGACGCACATTGGGAGCTGATTCCAGAAATTAAAAAGCTACGTGATCGTATTGCGCCAAACACGCTTTTAACTATAAACGGTGATATCCCTGATAGAGAAACAGGGCTTAAGCTAGTAGAACAATATGGCGTGGATGGAGTTATGATTGGACGCGGTATTTTTAAAAATCCGTTTGCATTTGAAAAAGAGCCAAAAGAGCATAGTACACAGGAATACCTTGACCTTTTAAGGTTGCAGCTGGATTTACAGGACAAATATGCAGAGGAATTGCCACGCTCCATCTCGGCACTTCATCGTTTCTTCAAAATATATGTTAAAGGCTTCCCAGGGGCAAGTGAATTAAGAAATCAATTGATGAATACAAAGTCAACGGATGAAGTTCGTACGTTGCTCGATAATGTTGAATTAAAACAAGATTAATAGCTGAAGTGCATGATATAAGTAAAAGTTGGATAACATATCCCTGACAGGATTATTATACTTTTTTAAAATTAGCATGATGTAGTATATCTCTCCTTTCAAAGAACAACATAATAATATACTTTGAAAGGAGTGGTATGATGCCAGACCGTAAACCGCCACATGAGCAATTAACTGTAAAAGACAATGGTTTAACATCAACTCAAGAAGTTTTGTATCAGCAGGAATTTAAAAAGGCTGATCAAGCGACACAAAAAAATAATTCACGAAAAAAGTGAATAATAAATCATAGTATAGAACCCTCTTGTGCTAAAGGAGCACAAGGGGGTTTTTTTAATTTTATAATAGAAAGAAATAATTTTATATAATGTTTGTATAATGTAAAACAAATAAAGGTTATACAAATTGATTGACTTTTGTATAATGTTTGTGAATAATTAAAACAAATAACGTTTGTAGGATAAAGACAATATTTGACGGAGAGGAAGAATAAATAATGCCAAAAAGTAAAAAGAGAGTAGTAGTTATTGGAGCAGGGGTAGCTGGATTAGCAAGTGCCATTCGCCTTCAGCATGCTGGATATGAAGTGGAGTTATATGAAAAGGAGGCTTTACCAGGTGGCAAAATGAATCGAATTGACATGGATGGTTATCAATTTGATCTTGGGCCGAGTATTGTGATGATGCCTGAGCTATATAGGGAAGTATTTGAGTTAACTGGAAGAGATCCGGACGATTATATCCCTATGCAAAAAATTGATCCGATGTATTCAACTTACTTCGGAGCAAAGGCGGAGGAAAAATACGACATCTCTTCTGATTTGGTAGAGCTTATGAAGACGCTAGAGAATATATCAGAGGAAGATTCAAAAGGCTTTTTAAACTATCTTCAGGAAATTTACCAACGTTATCTTGTAGCAAAAAATCATTTTCTTCAAAGACCTTTCCGTAACTTCACTGATTTTTATAATCCAAATACGATTCGTCAAATGCTTAAGCTAAAAACGTTTGATAGTGCAGACCATTTTATCGGGAAGTATGTAAAGAATGAACGCATAAAGCAAATTCTCAGCTTTCAAACGTTATACATAGGAGTGTCGCCATACAATGGACCTTCTTTATACACAATTATCCCAATGATAGAAATGCTTTATGGAGTTTGGTTTATCAAAGGTGGAATGTATACAATGGCTTCCTCAATGGAGCGGTTATTTAAGGAACTAGGTGGCAAAGTTTATTACAATGCATCTGTAGATGAGGTTCTTATAAAAGATCAACAGGCTTATGGTATCCGAGTAAAAGGAAAAGAAGTTCTTTCTGATTTTGTTATGTGCAATGCTGATTTCCCTTATGCAATGAAAAATTTAGTCAAGGATACTAAATCCAAAGGAAAGTATACGGATAAAAAAATAGATAGTATGAAATATTCCTGTTCCTGCTTCGTGATGTATTTAGGAATGGATCGAAAATACGATGAACTGGACAATGTACACAATTTCTTTATCACTGAAGAGTTAGAGAAGAACCTCACTGATATTTTTGATGGGAACAAGTTGGAGCAGCCTTCTTTCTATGTTTACGTAGGCTCTAAATTAGATCCTAGTCTTGCACCAGAAGGAAAGGACGGGCTTTATATTCTTGTGCCAGTTCCTGAGCTATCTTCCTCGAAGTATGAATGGACAGATGAAACGGTTCAATATTATCGGAAAAAAGTAATGGATTCTCTAAAGAATGTTAAAGGGTTAGAAAATATTGAAGAGGAAATTGTTTCTGAAACGTATATGACTCCATTAGATTTTGAGTCGAAATTTAATGCATATAACGGTGCTTGCTTTGGTCTACAGCCAACACTGACGCAAAGCAACCATATGCGTCCACAGAGTAAAGCAAAAAACTGTGAAAATCTATATTTTACTGGAAGTAGCACGCATCCAGGAGCAGGAGTGCCTATCGTCTTACTCTCTGCTAAGATCGCAACCGAAGAACTGTTATTGGATGATGGAATAAAAGAAAAAAATAAAGCGGGCTTTCCAGAACTTGTGACCAATTAAAAAAGTGAAACTATGAAAATCTTGTTCGCTTGCTCCAATTATTGTCCAGCTATTGTTATTAGCAGGCTATGAGAGAGGATGCGCAAGTCCTATAAATATTAGAAGGAGGCGAAGGATTTGGTGAGAAAACAGGATACAACAGTAAAGGATTACTATCGGTATTGCGAAGAAATCATTAAAAAGAACTCGAAGAGCTTTTATTTCGCTTTTAGTCAGCTGCCAGAGGACAAAGCGAATGCTGTATTTGCTATTTATACTTTTTGCAGGAGAGCAGACGACAGTGTCGACGAGAATGGTTCCAAGGTTAGACAACAGGAAGAACTGGAACGCTTAAAAAAGGAGCTGCAGCTTTTTGAGAAAGGGGAAGAAATTCAACATCCAATGTGGCTAGCACTTCGGGACGTATTTAATAGATATAACATGAGCATTGAACCCTTTTATGAGCAATTGGAGGGTCAGCGGATGGATATAAATTTTACTGAACCAATGACGCTTAAGGAATTGGAGAAATACAGCTATTATGTAGCTGGAGCAGTTGGCTTAATGCTTTTGCCTGTCCTTGCACAAGGCAGTAGCATAGATTTAACAGAGCAGGCTATTAGCCTTGGTATAGCTATGCAAATTACGAATATTCTGCGAGACATCGGCGAAGATTACCAGATAAAAAATAGAATTTATATACCTCAGTCTCTTTTAGCTTCAGAGTTATACAGCGCGGATCATTTAAAGAATGCCACGATTAACTCCAGTTTTATTCGCATTTGGGAATCCCTAGCGCAACATGCGGAGGAGTTATACGACAATTTCTTTCATTCTATCTTTTATTTTGATGAGGATAGTCGTTTTCAAGTATTACTAGCAGCAAAGGTTTATCGGGGAATATTAAATGCGGTGAGAAAAAATAATTATGATTGTTTTCATGTAAAAAATTATGTTTCACCAATTGAGATGCAAAAAATTTATCAGGCAGCTCGTTTTGTAGTGAATAGGAAGGTGCTTTCATAATGGTAGAAAAACAAAAGACTGTCGTAATAATAGGTGGAGGATTAGGTGGTTTATCTGCGGCTATTTCATTGGCTCAGGCAGGCTATTCCGTTTCCCTTTATGAGAAAAACAATCATCTAGGCGGAAAGCTAAATCGACTAGAACAAGATGGTTTTGGATTTGATTTAGGACCCTCTATTCTTACAATGCCACATATCTTTAACCGACTATTTACACGTAGTGACCGTAATATGTCGGATTATATATCGGCATTTAGATTAGAACATGAGTGGCGTTCCTTTTTTACAGATGGAACAACTATTGATCTATACGGGGATCTTGAAAAGATGGCAAAGGAAAATATGAGCTTGTCAGCAAAGGATATACGAGAGTACGAGGCATTCCTTCTATATGCAAAAAGAATATATGAAGTAACAGAAGAAGGGTATTTAGGTAAAGGATTAGATAGCACCATGGACGTATTTAAGCAGCATGGATTCATAGAGTCACTAAAAGGCTTTGATTATTTTTCTACTATGTATGATGGGATAAAAAAGAGAATAAGCAATCCTAATTTAAGAACTATGCTTTCTTACTTTATTAAGTATGTTGGCTCATCTCCGTATGATGCACCCGCAGTACTAAATATGATGATTTATATGCAGCATGCACAGGGTGTATGGTATGTTCCAGGAGGTATGCATGGAATCGCCCGTGGGATGGTGAAGCTTGGTAAGGAGCTTGGCATATCCTTCCACACTGGAAAAGAGGTAAAGCAATTACATAGAGACGGAGCCAAGCGTATTGCTTCTGCAGAGCTTGCCGATGGAACAAGAGTTAGTGCAGATTATTTTATCTCTAATATGGAGGTAATTCCAGCATATGAAAAGTTACTAGAAGAAGAGCCAGCCTATGTAGAAAAGCTAGAAAATAAGTTTGAACCTTCAAGCTCGGGTTTAGTATTACATCTAGGGGTTAATAAAAAATATCCTCAATTAGCTCACCATAACTTTTTCTTTTCGGATAACTTGAAGGAACAAATGGATCAGGTTTTCCATCGCTATGAGCTACCTGATGATCCAACGATTTATTTGGTAAATACAAATAAAACAGACCCAAGTCAGGCGCCTCCTGGACATGAAAATATAAAAATATTACCTCATATTCCTTATATACAAGATAAGCCCTTTACGGATAACGATTATTTAGAGCTAAGAGAACGAGTATTGATTAAGCTTGAAAAAATGGGATTGGAAGGGCTTCGACAGCATATTGTCACGGAGGATATGTGGACACCACATGACATTGAACGTACGTATTATTCCCATCGAGGTTCTATTTATGGAACAGTTTCCTCGAAAAAGAAAAATCACGGTTTTAAGAACCCAAAGCATAGTGAACTATACGATAATTTATACTTTGTAGGCGGCACAGTGAATCCAGGTGGCGGTATGCCTATGGTTACACTAAGTGGTCAGCAGGTGAGCGGGATGATAGAGGAGAGAGACAGAAAGGAATCATAAGGAAGAGGTGGGCTTATGTTACAGTTACTTTTTATGATTATAGTTGCTTTTCTCATCCTAGCAATGGTTTGTGGTGTTCTGATGCTTTGGAAAATCCCAGTACCGGGACAAATAAAAGAAGAACTATCTGGAAACCCTTCTATAACAGTTATCATTCCAGCAAGAAATGAAGAAGGTCGCTTACAGCCATTGCTAGAATCATTACAAAAACAGTCTCTAAAGCCGAAGGAAATTATTGTTGTTGATGATGAATCCACTGACAGGACAGTACAAATTGCGAATGAATTTGGAGGCAGGGTTATACAAACCCATGAGGGAGACCTTAGCTGGAAGGGAAAATCTGCGGCTTGCTGGATCGGCTCAAAGGCTGCAACTGGAGATTGGTTATTATTTTTGGATGCTGACACAAGGCTGGAGCATGAGAATAGTTTAAAAACTCTAGCATTAAATTATCAGTCGCAAGGAGCGAGTGGAATTTTATCAGTCCAGCCTTATCACAAGGTTAATAAGCTGTATGAAAACTTTTCTGCCATTTTTAATATTATTGTGATAACTGGCATGAATGTCTTTACTGTGTGGAGTACTCGATTGGAAAGTGCTGGAGCATTCGGTCCCTGTATTCTTACATCCCGAAAGGACTATATGGATGCTGGAGGACATTTTGTTGTTGGTGAAGCGATTATGGATGATTTTGAGCTTGCGAAGGCTTTTAAAAAAATTGGTATACCAGTGCGATGTATTAGCGGTAGAGGAGTACTTAACTTTCAAATGTATCCGGAAGGCATGAACTCATTAATAGAAGGATGGACAAAAAATTTTGGTACTGCCTCTCGGTCTACGCATCCACTTGTAATGTCGTTAATAAGTACTTGGATCAGTGGAAGCTTTCTTCCCATTGCATTACTGATATTAGGATTTTATATTGGTTCTGTCTCATGGATTGCTATTGCCTGTATTTGTTATGTAGGATTTATGATACAAGTCTATTTAATGGCACGCCGTACTGGTAACTTTAGATTTTATGTATTTATAATTTATCCAATATTATTTTTCTTTTTTATTGGAATCTTTTCCTGGTCACTGGTGCGAACAAAGCTGTTTCGTACGGTTACTTGGAAGGGTAGAAAAATAAATGTATAAGGGGAATCCAATACAGCTGGTAGAGTTACCTATAATGGAAACTATTTTAATAGATATAGTAGCATGGACTTTTTTTCATATAGCTATATCGCTTTGCATGGCGGCTATTCCTTCAAGTAAATTTGAAAATGATAATAATTTATATCGTATTAGAGAATGGGAAAAATCAAATCAGCTATGGTCACGACTTTTCCAAGTTAAAAAATGGAAGCATCTGATACCAGATGGAACAAAAATCATCCAAAAGGGCTTTGAGAAAAAGAGTCTTATAAGTAAAAATAGGGATTACCTTTTCAAGTTTTTAATAGAGTCAAGAAGGGCAGAACTAACCCATTGGCTATCCATCTTACCTTCCATTTTCTTTTTTCTTTGGAATCCTTTGTGGGCAGGATGGGTCATGGTTCTGTATGCCTTTTTATTCAATGGTCCAATTATAATCGCACAACGGTATAACCGTAATCGATTAGAGAGAATCTTATCTAGTAAGAGAAAAAGCGTAGTAAAAAGAGAAAAAGTATTGAATTGATTACCAATGTAAAAATATAAAGAATATAATTTAAAACGACCTATCCTCCTTATGGAGAGATAGGTCGTTTATAGTTATTTGATAGAGTTGGAAAGCTCGGTAAAGATTACTCCTAACCCATAGGCTCCTGCATCAGGGTAACCGAGGCTTCGTTCACCTACTGTGCCTGCTCGTCCCATACGAGCTACAATGTCTTTTGTCTTTTCGGCACCTTCAACTGCAGCAGCAGCTCCTTGTTCAAAGGCTTTTTTAAATGTTTTTTCTGTAGAGACACTATCCATCCAAGACTCTACACAAGGTATTAAAGCATCGATCAGTGTCTTATCTCCAACCTCTGCACCTCGCCCAAAGGAACGTTCTCCAGTAGTTTGAATTCCTTTTACAGCTTCCTGGAGCATGTCAGCGAACTCAGCTATAGACAAGTCATTCTTACCCATTGTTGCTTTTCCAGCCGCTCTAAATGCAGATCCCCAAATAGGTCCTGATGCTCCTCCGCAATATTCCATAATTACTAGGGAACAACTGTGTAAAAACGATCCGATGTTTAGGTCACGCTGCTGAATAATGTCATTCCATTCTCTTTTCAATTGCTTAAAACCTTTAGCCACACTCATCCCAAAATCACCGTCTCCAGCATGGGAATCTAATTCGCAGAAAGGCACCTCGTTTTGTATAATAACTTCACTCATTTTGTCTATTAAGTAAATCATGTTGTGTAAGTTTAATTTTTCATTCTGTATTACCGCATAGTCTTCATCCGTTTCAGTTTTAAAGGATACGAGCTTATCTGTCTTTTCCTCTAACACTTCCGTATATTCAATTGGATCAACTGGTCCGTCTACTTTAAAGGCTGGTGTGTCACTAGGTTTTGAAAGTAATTCCTTTAGTTCATCATCTAATTTTAGAAATGTTAGAGAAGCCCCGGCCATATCGATGCTCGTCATATAATTGCCTACGAACATGCGATTCACTTTAATGTTCTTTTGTGATAGTACTCGCGTAACGGAGTTGTTTAACAAGTACAATTCTTGTAAAGGAGTTGCTCCAAAGCCATTTACTAATACTGCAATTTCATCCTCTTCGTTAATACCTAAATCTTTTATAAGGTCAGTGGTCATTCGATCTGCTAGCTCATCCGCAGAAAGCATTTTTTCTCGTTTTATACCAGGCTCTCCATGAATACCTACACCGTATTCTATTTCGTCATCAGCTAATTTAAAGGTTGGTGTTCCTTTTGCAGGCACGGTACAAGATGTAAAAGCTACACCAATGCTCCGTACGTTAGTTGCAGCTTTTTCGGCCACAATTTTGACTTCATTTAAATCTTTACCTTCCGCTGCAGCAGCTCCGGCTAATTTGTGTACAAAAACAGTACCAGCAACTCCTCGTCTTCCTACTGTATACAAGCTGTCTTCTACAGCAATATCATCGTCTACCTTCACATAGTCCACTTGTATACCATCTTCTTTGGCTAAAGCAGCTCCATTTTTAAAATTCATCATATCACCGCTATAGTTTTTGATGATCATTAAAAGACCTTTTTCACCAGCTGTTGCCTTAATAGCTTGGTACACTTGGATTTGAGAAGGGGAGGCAAATACATCTCCGCAAACAGCAGCATCTAGCATGCCTTTGCCTACAAATCCAGCGTGTGCATGCTCATGTCCGCTACCTCCACCACTAATTAAGCTAACTTTGTTATGATCAATCGTTTTCTTTTTAATAATTTTATACTTCTTTAAAAATTCTAGCTCTGGATGTGCTAGGACTAATCCGTTACACATTTCCATCACCATATTCTCGGGTTGGTTCATAAATTTTTTCATTATGTATAGCTCCTCATTTAATTATCTTCATTGATGTAGCACAGTAAATTATAATACATCCTTTAAAAGCTATCCAATGTTTCGATATGGTATATATTTTGAAAATTTAAATATTAATAATATAATAGATTAAAAGAAAGGGGCATTGTTTAAGAATAAATAAAATAATTTTTAAGTAGGGAGGATAACATGAGTAATACATTAATCCAAGCGGATGATACGCTTACACTGTGGGGAATCATTATTATCGTGGCTTCATTAAGTATCTTTTTAGAGCAGAGGTTCAGCTGGGCAGCTAAAATAACTGGAGCCATTATCGCATTATTGATTGCTATACTACTCTCTAATACAGGCATCATACCAACGGAATCAGCTGTTTATGATTCGGTATGGACTATAATTGTTCCTCTTGCTATACCACTGCTCCTTTTTCATGTAAATATCAAGAAGCTATTTAAAGAAAGTGGCAGGCTTTTAATGATTTTCTTAATAAGCTCCATTGGGACTGTTGCTGGAACGATTATTGCATTTTTTATATTAAAGGAACATATACCACTGCTTGATAAGCTAGCTGGAATGTTTAGTGCTAGTTATATAGGAGGTGGAGTTAACTTTGCAGCTATGTCTGCTAAGTTTGAAACACCTGGTGAGCTTGTATCTTCTGCAGTAGTTGCTGATAATTTGAACATGGCACTTTTATTTGTCATCTTAATGATTATTCCTACCATGCAATTTTTCCGTAAAAAGTATAAGACACCTCATATTGATGAGTTAGAATCCCAAGGAAATAATGATAAGGATAATCTAGCAAAGACTTATTGGAAGCCTAAGGAGATATCTCTAAAGGATATAGCTATGTCAGTTGGTATAGCATTTGCATTAGTTATTTTAGCTAAAAAGGTGTCTATATGGTTTGATTCGCTTATTCCTTCGGGAGAAAACGTCAATTTCCTTTTAAACCTATTAAACGGCTTAATAGGAGATCAGTATTTATTGTTAACAACCTTTACTTTCCTTGCACTATTATTATTTCCAAAATTCTTTGATTCTTTAAGAGGTAGCCAAGAAATTGGTACTTATCTTATCCATATTTTCTTTGTTGTAATAGGAATTCCCGCATCCATACCATTAATTATTGATAATGCTCCTTTGTTGTTAGTTTTTGCTTTTATCATTGTAGCTATCAATCTTACTATTTCTTTAGTAGGAGCGAAGGTATTCAAATTCGAATTAGAAGAAACACTGCTAGCTGTAAATGCCAATATTGGCGGACCTACAACAGCTGCAGCTCTAGCAATAGCAAAGGGCTGGAGCAATTTAGTAGGACCAATCTTAATAGTTGGGACACTAGGATATATTATTGGGAATTATGTGGGGACTTTTTTAGGAATTTGGTTTAGCAGTTTTATGTAGGATTATTAAGGTGAAGATATGCGAGCAAGCCGTAAAATTTTAAAATATATTGTGGTAATACCTTCCTGATAAACACTGAAATATTGAAGAATATTACTATTAACTTCCATTAGAAAGAGTGAGTTTAATAAAAACTCCTTCTTTCTTTTTTTTGTGGAGAGAAATATGTCCTATATCAGTTTCTATAAAATAGAAATTACTATCAATGTATAGTTCTAAATACACATTTCAATAGAAATTTTAGAATATTGGGGATTTAGTTGTTTTAAAAATTTTAAAATATTAATTATTTGACTAAAATAATATTTTCAATGTAGAATGACAAAACGAGTAAAAGTGCTAGAAGTATCACAGAGGAAGCACAACAAGTAATGTTAAAATATTATTTTGAAAGCGTTTTTGTTTCCTAATTTTAATAGATGATTCGAATCAAATAAGACATTCATTCTATGAAAAAAGAAGTAATTCACAGGATTTTGAAAGCGGTCCCAATAACATTTTCTAAAATTATTTAGAACTCACTCTGTACTTCTTTAGAAAGAGACTTTAGTGCTTTTGCGAACTAACAACATACAACAAGTAATCGTTGTTGAAAATAAAAATAAGAAAAAATTGAGGTAGAGAGAATGTCAATTTTAATTGGAATACTGGGGTTAGTTGTAGTCTTTGGCTTAGCTTATCTAATCAGTAATAATAAGAAAGCAATTAATTATAGAGCTGTTGGAGTTATGTTAGTTCTTCAAGTCGTTTTAACATTAATTATGTTTAAAACTACAATCGGATTAACTGTTATAGAAGGTATTGGGAATGGGTTTACAAAAGTCATTAACATTGGACGAGAAGGAGTTAACTTTGTAGTAGGTGGATGGGTGCCAGAGGGAGGATCCGTATTCTTTATAAATGTATTAGTGATCCTGATCTTTACATCTATGTTACTTTCAGTTTTAACTTACCTACGCGTTCTACCAATTATTATCAAGTATTTAGGTGGATTCTTATCTAAGATTACAGGTTTGTCTCGAGTGAGTACTTTCCATGCGGTAAATAATATTTTCTTCGGTCAATCAGAAGGAATCTTAGCTATCAAATCGCATGTGCTTAAGATGGATAAGAATAAGTTGTTTGTCATGGCAATTACGTCTATGGCATCTGCATCCGCATCAATAATGGGTTCATATATTACGATGCTGCCAGCGAAATACGTTCTAGGTGCTATGGCTTTAAATGCTTTATCAGGTTTAATCATTGGTATAATCATTGCTCCAGATTCTTCGAAAGAAGAGGAGGTTATTGACATCAAGGAAGCATCACAGGCTAAATCCTTGTTTGAGTCTATCTCAATGGGTGCTTTAGATGGTGGTAGAGTAGCATTAATCGTTGCTGCTATGCTTGTTGCTTATGTTGGTTTAATGGCGTTAATAGATGCAGGGTTCCAAGCTGCAGTCGGTATCACATTTACTGAAATCTTAGGATATGTATTTGCTCCAATTGCTTGGTTAATGGGTGTTCCTGCAAGCGAGATTTTAATAGCAGGTCAAACGATGGGTACTAAGCTTGCAACAAATGAATTCGTAGCAATGCTACAATTCAGAGATCAAATTCCTAACCTTTCTGAGAAAACAGTTGCGGTAGTTTCTGTATTCTTGATTAGTTTTGCGAATTTTAGTTCTATCGGTATTGTCAGCGGTTCTCTTCAAGCAATCAATGGTGAGAAAGCGTCTATCATTTCAAAACATGGTCTTAAGTTATTAGTCGCTTCTACTATGGTATCTTTCCTGACAGCAACTTTAGTCGGTATCTTTATTTAAATTACATTTTAAATAGCGTCACTCTCTTTATTGGGAATGATGCTATTTTAGTATAAAAGGTTAGTAGGGACAAAGTAAGAACAGGTATTTTTTTCTTAAATCTAGTGAGCTAAAAATTAATTAAGACTTTTTATTATATTAGGATTAGATTAGTTCATTTTGTGGAATATAAAATGAAGTTAAGAAATAATAAAAATTTATTAGCTAAACATGCAATCTAATTTGCCGGGCATTTTATTTTTAGAGAATATCGAATATTTAATCAGAAATACATAATATCATTTGATTAGTACTTAATAGTTTATCTACTCATTCGATTGGAAATACGATTACTCTAAGTTAGCGCAAAGCATAATTCATGCTAATAAGTTTTTTATATAATATTAGTAAAGGGTGATCAGATGAAATTAGCAACTAAGATATTGTGGGCTTTAGTATTAGGTGCAATTGTTGGGGTAATATTAAACATAACCTCGCCAGAGTTATTTGAAAATGCGGATAATTTTTTATTTACCCCATTAGGAACTATCTTTTTAAACTTAATTAAAATGTTGATTGTTCCTCTTGTATTTTTCTCGATTGTAGTTGGAGTTGCCAATATCGGGGATCCTAAATCATTAGGACGTATGGGTGCAAAGGCGATGATTTTCTTTTTATGCACTACAGCTTTGGCAATCTCGATTGGAATTGCTCTAGCATTAATTTTACAACCAGGTAGTAGTGGGAATTTTGAAACAGAGGCAGTAGATTATGAGGCTACAAAAGCACCTCCAGTTTCAGAAACTTTACTTGGCATCATCCCAGCAAATCCAATTGACGCTATGGCTAGTGGTGACATGCTGCAAATCATTTTCTTTGCTGTATTTATAGGCTTAGGGATCAGTTATCTGGGAAGCAAAGTAGAGATTGTACAGAGATTTATGGAGCAGGCAAATGAACTTATGATGTTTTTAGTTACGCTTGTTATGAAGTTTGCTCCAATCGGAACATTTGGTTTAATCGCATCAGCTGTAGGCAAACAAGGCTTAGATGCTTTAAAGGTAATGTTTATGTATATGGTGGTTGTTCTTCTAGCCTTGGCTGTTCATGCAATAGTTGTCTATGGAGCCTCTCTGAAGTTCTTAGCTAAGCAAAACCCATTAAAGGTTATAAAGGAATACTTGCCTGCTTTAACTGTTGCATTCAGTACTTCTAGCAGTAGTGCAACATTACCCGTCTCTATGGAAATTGCTCAAAAAAGATTAGGTGTACCAAAAGGGATTAGTAGCTTTGTCCAACCCTTGGGTGCGACTATTAATATGGATGGAACGGCAATCATGCAAGGTGTAGCTACAATTTTTATTGCTCAGGTATATGGTGTAGATTTAACATTTATTCAAATGCTTACGGTTGTTCTAACTGCTGTTCTTGCATCGATTGGCACGGCAGCTGTGCCGGGGGCTGGTATGATTATGCTAGCTATGGTTTTGGAGTCTGTTAACTTACCAGTAGAAGGAATCGCTTTAATTTTAGGTATTGACCGTTTACTTGATATGACAAGAACGATGATAAATTGTACAGGTGATTTAACTTGTACATTATATGTAGCGGAAAGTGAAAAGAAATATGAAAAGTCGGATGCTATCCAACCGACAGAGACGATTCAATAATATTGAAAAGGCTATCTAAGAGATGAACCTACTCACCTCTTAGATAGCCTTTTTTATAAACAACATAGCTTTTCTTTAAAGCTCTTCTTGGAAGTAAATCTTGTAGAATTTTCGATTGGTCACTTCATCATAGCCAACCTCAATCAGCTGTTCAACTTGCTCGATATCTCTAACATTCACTTGTATTTCAATATTAGAATCTAGCTTGATTTTACGCTTATAATTCTTTTCAATCTTAGCAATCGCACTTTCTGAAATAACAGTTTCAAATGGTTTTACTGAATTTATAATAATATCCTTTTGGACTTGATCCGCTTTTTCAAAAACCGTTTCTATATATTCGTCTACTTCAAATGCTTCTTCATTTCTAAAGTAATCGAGTGTCTTATTAAGAAGTCCAAGCTTTTCTGTATTCGTAAAGCTTTCTTCTTTTACGATATATTTTTTGCACTCTGTTAAAGCAAGACTAGTTTTTTGGAAGTGCTCGTCGGCGACTCTAATATTTAAAAAACGTTCCTGCCAGTAAACAACATCTTCCTTTTTCTTCGTTTTCATAAAAACAGCTGGTGGTGATTCTGCACCCATATCCAGGATTACTGCTATGTTGTTTATTTTCTTTACGTTTATACCATCTACACCGTTTACAATAACTTTTTCCTGATCATTTTTGATGTCTAAATACATTTCTTTTTCATCGATTTTAACGATGGAAATAGCTCTTTTAGCTTCTGTATTCCATATGCAGTTTTCAAATAGTCCGATAAATAATTCACCGTTTTTAATATTAGGATGCTGGGACACACTTTGTAAATGAACTGCTATATTCTTGGATTGCTCTAGGAAGCTATTTTTATTTTCAAAGATAGCTTTTACATATGTGTATACTTCGTTTAATCCTAAATCTGTTTGGTGGAAAAAATCATATTGTTGTTCAAAATCCACTTTGTTAAATGCTAGCTGAGTGAACGCTGCTTCTAGCATAACCTCAGGCTGGAGATAAGCTTCGTCACCTAAAATGAGTGAATCTCCTGCATAATGCACTATATATTGATCTAACTTACTTTCATTTACTTCTAACACTTCTTCACCTTCTAAATTTAATTTCTAGATATTCTACCTTATCATATTATAGTAGTTATTTTCATAAATTTTTTCACTTCATTTTGTTATGAATGGAAGAGCTGTTATATATATGCTGTTTCGAACTTTTTTAATAATCTAACTAAAATTGGAAGAGGTATTAGCCTATAATATTTTGTTGTTTTTTTGCTATAATATTTGTAACGGTTTATTGGAGAGTAGAGGTATTTATATGAATTTTTATATTGTCATGCAAGGACAAACGTATATAGAAGAAAAACAGCATAGTATTATTTGGTCCAAACAGGTTGATAAAAGTGGGATGCGCCCACCGTTTTGGGAGCGTATGAAGGAAGTGCAAGCAGGGGACTGTATTTTCCATTATGTAAAAGGTGACATTGTGGCAGTTAGTATTGCTAAAAGAGATTACTACGAGGCAGTTAATCCTTATGACGAGGAATATCAAAAAAAGGGCTATCTAGTAGAAACATCTTATGAGGAGTTAAATAACCCATTAAGTATTAAGGAATATTTTCAAGAGATAGAGTTATTACTCCCGATAAAGTATTCAGCTTTTCAAGAAAATGGGGATGGGAACCAAGGGTATCTTTATCCCTGTAACGAGCTATTGGCTATCAAGCTTTTAGAGTTAATAGCTGAGATGAATGTAAACCTTGAAAAACAAGAACAGCTTGAATTTGCAATCAGTCCAGTTCTGTTTAAGGAACGTAATCTCCTGCTACAAATCATAGCAATAATGGAGTCAGAGGCAAAGTCAAAAATCCGTAAAGGGAAGCAAAGGTTTAAGCAAGCCCTTTCTCCGATATGGAATAATGAATGTGCTATCTGTAGCATTAATTCTACAGATTTGTTACATGCTTCACCAGCAAAGGCATGGAAAGACAGCACAGAGGAAGAAAAAATGGATCCCTTTAATGGAATCTTGCTTTGCTCTAACCATGATGCATTATATACAAAGGGGTATATTGCATTTGATGGTCAAGGTAAAATCCATATTTCAGACCGCATAAAAGAAACGGATTACGAAAAGTATATGATTCATTCAAAAATACGTATAAAACGACAGGAAGAGCATAAAAAGTATCTTAAGTGGCATAAGAAAAATGTTTTAAAGTAATTAGTCAGCTAGCAGACTGACTAAAACAGTCTGCAATTTATTTGGCTAAGGAGAAATTTAATATTGTTGCTAGCTTTCCATTCTAACAGGATGGAAAGCTATTTTTGTTTTTTCCTATCTTTTTCTAAAAGAAACGACAGAATATTATAGCAATTAAAGCTCGGTAAAATGATTTTTAATGTTCGTATTCTACAGTAAAAATGGGATTTATGAAATTGCTGCACGATTATTATATAAATATTTGACTTTACAATGGAATAAATAGAAAATTATGTATATACCATAAGCAGGAAGGGAGGAAATACTTAATGGAGGGAGATCTTTATTCTCCTAGTTTATCTGGAGAACAAATAGAGGAAACGAAAAGCTATAATTTATCGAGTTTATTTATCGTGGCGGCTCTTGGGCAGCTTGTAGCGATTAGCGCACTCGGTTTACAGAATGCTATTTGGCTTAAAGTAAAAAGGAAGGTTTTGTATACACTTTTAAGCATAATTTCAGTGTTGTTTCTTTTGAAATTTTCTTTAATCTATGCCTATACCCATCAAATGATTGATATTGAAAGGTCTACTTATAGATTAATGGGGAGTGTAATGGCAATCGTCTGCTTCGCAGCTGTTTATAATTTGTTAAAGGGCTCATTTAATTTACATGTGTCTACAAAGGGTGATACGAAGTCACTTGTTGTTCCAGGCACCATTTGGTGTATTACCAGTGTGGCAGTAGAAATGATATTAATCATAACTATTTCTATAATATAGATGCTGGGGAAGGTGACTACAGAATGATTCATAAAGAGATGAGCTCATTTGATGTAATAGAACACTATTTTCAGATGGACCGTTATGAGCAGGTTATAGAAATGCTAGAGGATAATATGGGTGAGCATATTAATAATGAGAAAGCCTGGTATTATCTTGGATACAGTCATTTTCAGCTAAATTCCTTTGATTTAGCTGAAAAAGAAGTGAAAGAAGCTCTACGTTTAGGTATAGATGAGGAATCGGCTTTTCATCTGTTAGGTCTAATCTATTATTCTATGGAAGAGTGGCCGGAGTCTGAAAAAGCATTACTTGAAGCACTTCGATTAAATCCGAATAATGCGGATGTTCATGCTAGCTACGCTTATTTGATGAAAAGTGTAGGTCAAAATAAAAAGGCTTCGAGGTTAATTAGAAAAGCGATTGAATTAGATCCAGAGGACGGACGTATTCAGCGATTACATTATTTAATCGAAGGTGACGAAAAAAAGGAAAAAGATCATTTAGATACCATTCAAACTTATATTAATTCAAATGATAACGAACTGAACAAACTTCTTCACTTAGGGGTAACGGCCAAAAACCGAAACAAAACAAAAGAGGCAGAGGAATATTTTCGCCAGGCATTTGCATTAGATCCGAACAATGAGAAGCTATTAAGGAATCTGCAGGAATTAGAAATTATAAACCATCCGATATTATCTATTAGTCGATGGGCAAATAAAATTGGTATGCACTATACGTGGATTGTTGGGATTGGCGTTTCTATCCTCTTGTTTTCGTTAGATTTTGATACTGCAGGAGGAGCTTTATTTTCCTTATACGTGGTTTTTTGTATTTATATATGGGTATCCGAACCAATAGTGAAGTTATTATTAAAGAAGAGAAGGTGAGTAGGTGGAAAAAATAGCTTGGCTCCATCAAATGGTAGAAAAAGAACCACAGGACCCTCAAGCACATTATTGGCTAGCGAAGGAACAAGCAGAAAATGGGAGTATTTTTGAGGCAGTGCAATCCCTATCTACTGCTCTTTCTTGCTGTGAAGACGACGAGCTTCGAAAGGAAATAATTCAAGAATTATCTATCGTAAGTATGAAATTGAAAGAACCAGTGAGCAATGAAATGGTTGTGACTACTAACGTACAAGAAGATTCGATAGATGTAGAGGAAATGGAAGAAGTAAATGAGGTGCAAATAGTACAAGAAGATTATTTAGTTGATCAGAAAGATAACTTGAGTTTATTAAAGACAAAGTTAAAGGTGATCGATGGAGAGGAGAAGCCTAGGACAGTTCAAAAGAAATCTCACCATGTTACGTTTAAAGATGTTGCTGGGTTAGTGGATCTCAAGAAAACAATCACGCTTCGTATTATTAGTCCTTTTTATAATAAAGGGTTGTTTGCAAAGTTTAAGAAAAAGTCAGGTGGCGGGGTACTGCTTTATGGCCCTCCAGGCTGTGGTAAAACGTTTATCGCAAGAGCAACAGCTGGAGAATGTAAAGCAAATTTCTATCCTGTCCATATAACAGACATCATTGATCCTCACATAGGTGTTAGCGAAAGAAATTTAAAAGGAATCTTCGACAAAGCGCGCTTCCAAAAACCAAGCATTATGTTTTTTGATGAGGTCGATACAATCGGCTTTAGCCGTTCTAAATCCTCTGCCAGTCATAGGGGAATAATCGATACTTTTCTATCTGAAATGGAGGGTATTGATACAAGTACAGATGAAGTGCTTGTCATGGCTGCTACTAACACTCCATGGGATGTAGATAATGCACTCAAGCGCCCTGGAAGATTTGACAGACTCATATTTGTTGCACCCCCAGATGAAGAAGCGAGGAAACAAATCTTTCAGCTTAAACTGAGCGATCGGTATGCGGAAAATATTGATGTAGAGCTGTTAGCCCAAAAAACAGAGTTTTTCTCTGGAGCAGATATTGAAAATGTCATAGAAATAGCAACAGAAAACATCCTTTCCGAAATCTTAACAACAGGAAAAGAAAGACCTCTAAACACAGATGATATGCTTGAGGCATTAAACAATCAGCAGCCTTCCACATTGGATTGGCTACGAACAGCCAAGAATTATGTCCGTTATTCTAATCAGGGTGGATTATATAACGACATAGAAAAGTATCTCCAAAAGCATAGTCGAAGTATATAAACTGGTTTATAATAATTTATTTAAAAAAGAAGGTTAGTAGTGTTTAGATGCTACTAACCTTCTTTTTGTTGAGCACAAATAATTTAGACATGTTGTCCTCCTACTGTACATAAATTAAGTACATATCCAGACAATGGAGGTCCATATGTATTTATTTAAAAAGGGATTAGTAATTATCTTTGGCAGTATTTTTATCGCACTTGGAATAAATATGTTTTTAGTACCCTATGAGATATTAGACGGTGGAGTAATAGGTATAGGGTTAATCTTAAATTATTTATGGGGTTTTAAAACAGGTGCTACTATTATATTTTTTAGTATTCCCATATTTGTAATCGCTTGGTTTAAATACCGTGAGTATTTCTATAATAGTTTGCACGGAATGATTATTTCTTCTTTTTTTATTGATTTACTTAAACCATTCAGTACAATAGTAGTTTTCGATTCTGTTCCAAGTGCTATAGTCGGTGGTTCGATGGTAGGCATCGGGATAGGTTTCATGCTTAGGTATCGGACAAGTACAGGTGGAACGGATTTAATCGCACAGTTTATAAGTGCCAAAACAGGTGTAAATGTAGGGATTAATATCTTTGTAATCGATTCATTAGTTTTGGTAGTGGGAGGACTTTTACTTTCCATGGATTCTTTTCTACTCTCGATTATGACTATATTGTCAGTGGCAATGACTACAAGCCTCATTGCTAGAAAGACAATACCTAAGCCGATTTCCAAGGAAAGCGTAGTACATTAGATTTATCTAAGGTTTTTCTTTCTAGTGCTAATATGCTTTTATTAATCAAAATCACGATAAAAATTCAATAACATATATCTGAATATTAAATAAATTGATAGAATAAAGTATTGACGAAAAAGGGAGGAAAATGTAGATGCGAATAATGTATACTAACGGCAATATTTTTACGATGAACTTGGAGGAACCGCTTGTCCAGTCCATAGTGATAGAAAATGAAAAAATTATAGATTTAGGAACGAATGAGGATATGCTCCTTCAATGGGGAAGAAATCATACGACCGTAATTGATTTGGATGGTAAGTATGTATTTCCAGGAATGATAGACAGTCATTTACATATTTCGAGTGTAGGGATTAATGCACAGGAGTTAGACCTGACTGGAATTGAAACGAAAGAGAAACTACTAAATGTGATTAGTAACAAGGCTAGCTCTATTCAACCTGGTGAATGGATCCTAGGTAGAGGCTGGGATGAAAACATCTTCCCCGACAAGCAAATTCCTTCCATTGAAGAATTAGACTATGTCTCACCGGGCTCCCCATTATTTTTACCAAGAATTTGTGGGCATGCCTTCCTAGTAAATTCAAAGGCTTTAGAGCAAAGTGGGTATCACCCAGATATGACTATTCCTTATGGGGGAACAGTCGTAAAAAGTTTGGAAACAAATAAACCGAATGGATTATTACTTGAGACAGCCTCAGATTTAATTACAGAAAGAATACCAACAAAAAGCTACGATCAGCTCAAAGTTGCTTTAAAGTGGGGCTTAAAGGAAGCTCTAAAATTTGGCATGACAAGTATTCATACGAATGATCCTACATATTTGAATGGTGCTAGGCAAACATACAAGCTCTTTGATGAACTTATCAATCAAGAAGGAATGGGCCCACGAAGTAATCTATTAATGGACTATAAATATCTGGAAGAACTAAAGGATGCCGGTATGTCTGTTGGGTTTGGTAATGATAAGGTGACGATCGGGGCGATAAAGTTTTTTGCTGATGGTGCATTGGGAGGAAGAACAGCGCTTTTATCGGAGCCTTATGCTGACAATCCAGGTAATTATGGAAGCGCGATGTACGATAAGGAAGAGCTTTTGCAACTTATGAAAAATTGTAGAGAATTTAACATGCCAATTGCAGTGCATACCATTGGTGATCAGGCATTAATAGATGTTTTAGATAACCTAGACCAGCTAAAACCAGTTGCTTTTAGAGATAGACTAATACACGTGTCTATTTTAAACAATGAATTAATTGAGCGCCTAGCCAGCCCTCATCGAATAATTGATGTACAACCTAGATTCATAGCAAGTGATTATCCTTGGATTGTCGACCGTGTAGGGGAGACTCGTGCCAATATGTCCTATCCATTTAAAACTTTACTTGAAAGAGGTGTAATCACTGCGGGTAGCTCTGATGCACCAATAGAGCCCTTAAATCCTTTGCTAGGAATTCATGCAGCCGTTACTCGTAAAAAGATAGGAGAAGCACATAATGGCTATAATGAAGCAGAGAAAATTTCCATGTTTCAGGCGTTTAAAATGTTTACTATTGGAGGAGCTTTTGCCACTAATGAAGAACACACCAAAGGATCTTTAGAAAGAGGGAAGTTCGGGGATATGACTGTATTGAACAAAAATCCATTTACTATGGAAAATGCAGATCAACTGTTAGAAACAGAAGTAGAAATGACTATTATTGGCGGAGAAATAAAATATAGAAAATAATAGAATAAGGGGGTTACAGCATGGAAGCATTATTGGAAACGATAGTAGCATGGCTATGGGGTTTACCATTAATATTTACAGTTCTCTTTGTAGGACTCTACTTTACAATAGGAAGTAAATTGTTTCAATTTGGCTATCTGCCTCATATTTTCAAGGTAACTTTCGGGGAACTATTTAAAAAGAAAGATAAATCAGCTGATACAAAGGGTATATTAACGCCATTTCAAGCTGTAAGCACAGCGATAGGAGGGAGCGTCGGAGTAGGAAATATAGGTGGTGTCGCGACCGCTATAGCTATTGGTGGACCCGGTGCAGTCCTGTGGATGTGGTTGACTGCTTTACTAGGGATGATCACGAAGACTGTTGAAGTAACTTTATCGGTCCATTATCGAAATACAGACGAAAAAGGACAGCCATTTGGTGGACCCACTTATTATATGGAGAAGGGCTTAGGAGAAGAGAAAAACTTTAAGTTTTGGAAGATACCTGCCATTCTTTTTGGCATAGGGATATTTACTACATTCTTCATCACGCTTCAAAATTATACGATTTCCGAGGCATTAAGTTCTACGTTTAATATAAGTATGATCCCTGCATCCTTCATTTATCTAGTTCTCATTTATATTATTATTTATGGAGGAATTAAACGGATTGGAGAAATCGCTGGACGACTTGTACCTTTTATGTGTATTTTTTACGTGCTGGCTGGACTATTTATAATTTTAAAAAATTACTCTGAGATTATTCCGGTTTTTTCTTTAATATTTGATAGTGCTTTTAATGGAACTGCCGCAGTAGGTGGGTTCGCTGGAGCAGCAATCGCACAAGTAATTCGCATGGGAGTAGCAAGAGCAGTCTATAGTAATGAGGCTGGATGGGGGACATCCCCAATGATTCACTCTACGGCTAAAACTAGTCATCCGGTTAAACAAGGAATGTGGGGAGCAGTAGAAGTATTTATAGATACTATGATCGTTTGTACAATTACGGCATTTACTATTATTATCACCGGTGCTTGGTCTTCAGGATTAGATGGTGCTGCGTTAACACTGTCGGCTTTTGAGATTGGAATTGGTGAATTTGGCAGATATGTAATCACTATTTCTATTTTCCTCTTCGGTCTAACTACATCTACAGGCTGGTATACGTACTATGAAATTTTGTTAAGACAAGTCTTTGGGGATGAAAAGAAGTTAACGTTAAAATATAAGATTTTGCTTTGGTTTAAATGGCTTTACCCAATACCTGGGTTCCTAATGGTTGTTTATGCTGTGATGTATAACCTGCCTGGGAAGGCGGTATGGTATTTTGCTGATATAACTACAGCGATCCCTACCTTCGTAAACTTAGTTGTCTTACTATTTTTAAGTAAGAAATTCTTTGAGTTATTAAGAGATTACAAGGCTAGATATTTAAATATAGGCGTGGTGGATCCAAACTTTAATGTGTTTTATGAGGATCGTTTGAAGAAGAAAAAATGATTTTCGCCATGGGAGAGAAACACAAATGAAGGTTCAAGGAAACGTGAATGTATTTATATTCACGTTTCCTTTTTGTAAACGGACATTAAGGATTCATACTGTTCAGTATTAAAATCCTTCTGCCCTCGCATAAATTTTTCTTTTAGATTAAAATAACATATCTCTAAATATTCTTTCGTATGATGATGCTCAAATGGATTTGTTAGCGTTTTATAAGAGCGGCCTTCAAAATATTTTTCCATTTTGTCTACTGTACGTATATTTATGTTGCGTTTACGCATTTCCAGTAAGACCAATTGGGTATAAGCAAACAGATCATCTTTAGGGTAGTCATAAATATAGTTTATTAAAATATGGCGATCTTCTTTCGCAAAAATACTGTTTAACTCACGCCATTGTGCCAACAGTTGGGATTTCGGTAAAGAGCTTAGTAAATGTTGGTGCCATAAGCGCAAAAGATAACATCTCCTTTATGAAGTTGACCCTGTGTTAGAAACATTCATGTTATTAAATAATGATAATATTTGAATTTCGTGTTTATTTGCTACAAAGAGAATTGAGATATGGTTTAAAATGTAAAATAACTGTGCTATTATTAGGTGAATGGAGGTGCCGGAATGCCAACAATAGCATTACCTGGTTTTTTATTTACTATTATAGTTCTTGCTTTTATAGCAATCACAGCACTTATTATTATCTTTATGGCTACAAGTAAAACAAAAAAAGGATGACCTTCTAGGTGATCTTAAAGGGGAGATTCATTTAAATGGTTTTAAGAATGCTTTTAGAAATTCTTCGTATCATTTTCATTTTTGCAATCCTTGGTATAATTTTGAGTGGTTTACTAAATGCAATCTATACTAAGTTCGAGGTGGGAACTTATTCTTGGTTAGGTGGCGTGGCGATTTTATTATTACTATTTGTACTATATAGGAATAAACTTCAGTTCTCAGGTTGGTATAAAGGAGAAGGAAGAAAAAAATTACCTAATTCAGTTACTTATGTTATTGCTACAGTGTCAGTTTTTATGATCGTCTCTCCTTTTATTGTAGGTTAAAGGAGTTCCTAAAATCAAACAAAGCCCTCGTAATATATAGAGGGCTTGGGACTAGCTTAAGCTGATAACAATAAATTATGTGTATATTGAATCCAGGAAGTATGCTTTGATATAAAATAAGCTTAAGATGTCTTTGCCTTTGGAGTTCTTTTCCGAGCAGGCGTCTTTTTCTTTTTTGTTTTATCTAAGGAAGCTTGTAACGCTGCCATTAAATCCGTAACATTTGATGTTGCTGCAGGCTGTTGTTTACTGTCCGTTTCAATAGGCGGACTGCTAACTTTTTTCTCTTCGATTAATTCCATAAGTGCAGTGCGGTAATCATCTGTGTATTTTTCAGGGTTAAATTCAGTAGTTAGCTGTTCGACTAATAGCAAGGCAGTTTCTAATTCCTTTTGTACGACTGTTTGGTCAAGTGGGATATTTGGAACGTCTGAAGCCTTTCTCACTTCATCAGGGAAATGAATGGTTTCCATAACGAGCAATTCCTTGTATACACGCACAACTGCTAGCTGTTCTTTAGCTCTTATAATAATTTTAGCTACGCCAATTTTGCCAGATTCCTCTAAAGCTTTTCTTAAAAGGGAGTATGCCTTAGAGCCACCACTGTCAGGAGCTAAAAAATAGCTTTTTTCAAAATAGATAGGATCAATTTCTTCTAGTTTCACAAAATCGATTATTTGTACGGCTTTATCCTCATTTTCCTTTCGCAGCTTTTCAAGTTCCTCTTCATCCAAGACGACAAACTTGTTTTTAGAATACTCGTAAGCCCTCACGATATCTTCAGGTTTCACTTCTTCACTACAGCCCTCACAAACCTTTTTATAGGAAATAGGCTTCATGCATTCCTTATGAAGTTGGCGTAATTTAATATCTTTATTATCAGTTGCAGTATGAAGCTTTACAGGAATATTGACAAGTCCAAAACTGATGCTTCCTTTCCAAACTGTATGCATATGTGTTACACCTGCTTTTCTTTTCCCTTACTATGATATCTTTCGACTGGTTTTATGTATGAGGAAGATAAATTTATCAAAAGCTAATGAAAAAGAAAGGAGGAAAAAATATTAAACCGATGCTTTTAACTCCTAGTGATGAAATTCCTTTAGATAAGGATTGGATATATGAAACTAAATATGATGGTTTTCGATGTATATTAGAATGGTATGAGGAACCTATAATAAAAAGTAGAAATGAGAACGTTCTTAATAAAATGTTTCCAGAAATTATCCAATTTTGTCTTTCTATTCAGGACAAAATAAAACCATACTTACCAATAGTGATGGACGGGGAGATTGTACATTTAGTAAATAATTATAAGAGTAATTTTACAGTCGTTCAAACAAGAGGCAGGATGAGAACTAAAGATGCAATTGAACAGCATGCTGCTAAATTCCCTTGCCATCTTGTTATCTTTGATCTTTTAACTATTAAAGGAGAGGTAGTTAATAACTTGCCACTTGTTGGTCGTAGAGAGAAGCTTAGTACTATGTTTAAGAAACTTAAACTCCCTACTATTAATAGTGAAAGTAATAAACGACTACAAATAATTGAACAAAGTAAAGTGAGTAAACAGCTATGGGGAAAAATTGTAGCTTATAATGGAGAAGGTATGGTTGCAAAGAAAAAGAAGAGTTTTTGGGCAATAGGCAAGCGTTCAACTGATTGGCTAAAAATCAAAAATTGGAAGATTACAACCATCATTTTAACCGCGTTTGATAAAACTAATAATTATTTTTTTGGTGCAATTTATGATCAAGGGTCGTTAATTGAAGTAGTTAACTTTAGTCATGGGCTAAAGGAAGAGGAGCTTCAAACACTTCAATCCTTTTTTTATACAAATGGTCAAGCAGTTGGAAAAAATAAGTGGATTATTGAACCTTCCATATGTGTGGATATTGCTTCTATTGATTTTGACGGTAAAAGCTTAAGAGAACCTAGATTCTATCGTTTTAACTTTGACTGTGAACCGGCCGAGTGCACAAGAAAACAATTTAATTTCCAATTATACTCGATACCCGAAAATGTAAAGGTAACTCATCCAGATAAGCCTCTATGGGTTTCAAATGACATTAGAAAAGAGGACTATCTCTATTATCTTCAACGAGTTTCATCTTATATCATCCCATTTTTAAGAAATAGACTCTTAACTGTAATTCGATATCCTCATGGCACAATAAGAGACGAGCGTTTTTATCAAAAGAATTGGGAGGATAACATTCCTAAATATGTTGAAACAAAACTGGTTGAAGATAATCGGTACGTTATTTGCAACAATATACAAACACTTCTTTGGCTAGGGAATCAGATAGCACTAGAATTTCACATTCCTTTTCAAACAATTGATACAGAGATGCCAACAGAAATAGTCTTTGACTTAGATCCGCCATCCGTTGATTATTTTTGGATGGCAGTCGAAGCAGCTATTAGAATGAAGGCTATTTTTGATGAATTTTCTCTTGTTTCATTTATTAAAACGTCGGGAGGGAAAGGGTTGCAAATCTATATTCCACTACCTAAAGGTATCTTCTCTTATGAGAATACCAGGGTATTTACTAAGTTTGTATGCGATTTTCTGTGTGAGCAGGAGCCAAATCTTTTTACGACGGAACGCATGAAAAAGAATCGAGAAAACAAGCTTTACTTAGATTATGTTCAGCATCATGAAGGAAAGACAATTATTGCTCCTTATTCTACTCGCGGTAATGAAGGCGGATTTGTCGCTACTCCATTATATTGGGAAGAGGTAAATAAGGAGCTGAGTCCTACTTTGTTTACTATTCCAATTGTTTTAGAAAGAGTTAGCAAGTATGGAGATATATTTCATACGTTTAGACACGTAGACAATCAACTTGCATTCAAAAAAGTAATAGAACAGTTAAAAAACATATTATTTTAACTAAATACTTGAGAGGAAGGCACTATTTTAAGGATAAAATGTTTTAGTCTTTAATAGGTGGGAATATGATTAGTGAGCTTGATAGTAGCTCAAAAACAAAGTAAGAGGAGGAATTAATATGGCTAACAACAACCAAAACAATCGCGGAAGAAATAACAATGGAAACATGTCGTTTGAAGAAGCAGGACGTAAAGGCGGGGAAGCTACCTCCAATAATCACGGACAAGAATTCTACGAGGAGATCGGACGTAAAGGCGGAGAAGCCAATTCCGACAACCATGACAAAGACTTTTACAAAGAAATTGGTAAAAAAGGCGGAGAGTCGCGAGGCAACTCCAACAACAATTAAACTCAAGGCTTTATGAATAAACTTAAAATGTTAATCTCTAACTAAAATCCAAGTTCTAAAAACCGAACTAAAAATAATCCGAATGAAATATTAAGAGAATCTAAATAGTGAGTTTTAACTATTACTAGGAGGATGATTTTAATGGCTACAAACAATCGAGGAAACAATAATGGTAAAATGTCTGTAGAAGAAGCAGGACGTAAAGGCGGAGAAGCTACCTCCAATAATCACGGACAAGAATTCTACGAGGAAATCGGACGCAAAGGCGGAGAAGCCACATCCGATAACCATAACAAAGACTTTTATAAGGAAATTGGACGTAAGGGCGGGGAAACTCGTCAACAAGGTAATAACTAATTACTAATTTCTTCAATCTGATATACAAAAAAAAGACCATTTCTGCAATACCCGAGTCGATTATGACTCGGGTATTTTTGGTTATTAGCATATTGTAAATAACAATATATCAGATTTATACACGCAGGTTAAAGGTTTTAAAATAATACTTATAAAGAATTCCTTTTTGTATTCAAAGAAAGAATACTGTTTATTTCCTCGGAAATGATATAAGTATAATTACATCTTAATTAGTCGTCATAACCACATGTTACATAATGTTAGATATAGAATTATAAAAATTAAAAAGAGATCACAACTAGCGTGCCCCTGGACACAGATAAGTGAAAAACACTTCTAATTGCTTATTAAAAAGCATATACAGTTCATTATGTACTTACTTACTTGAATTGTGATTTAAGATTGTATGCAAAAATATTGTAAAATTTTAGTTATTGTTATATAGTATTACTCATTGAAAACTTGTCCTAAGAATAAATACATAAGGGGTAAAAAAGAAACAAAATGACAGATGTTAAAACACAAAATAATATAGAAGAAATAATCCATTCAACAGTGCACTCGGTTAACATGACCATGGAGGTTTATAAAGACAATTCAGGGATTAATATGAGCTACAACTTTATAGGCAATTATATCGGAGTAGATTTGCACAGATTATTTATAGCCATAGAAGAGATGCCTTGCTCTTTAACAATGGAGTTATATGTTAAAATACTAACAATGCATGAGCTAGGTCATGCCATGGATCGTGTTGCATTAATGAATACTCTGGAGCGAACAAAAGAAATTTTTCATATGAAACGAAATCATTCGATAAAAGAAATTTACAATAATTTAGAAATGTTATCTGTGATTTTAGAAGAACATGAAATGAATCTTGTCTTTGAGGAAACAGCCTGGACTAATGCGGAGACACTTAACGAAACATATAAAATAGTAGATCCTGTTCATTTAGAATTTGTTAAAAAACATAGCTTGTCTACCTATATAAATTCATACGAGGCTGATCTTTCTATTTATAACAGTCTTATGGAAGAAAACAATGAACAAATCGCGTAAGTCCTAGTCATCTGTAATCTATATACAGATGGCTTAATTTTTTCTCTAAGGGTTTCACTAATCTCTAAAAGGGAATATATATAGTAAATCCATCTAGAGAAAGAAGGAAATCTTAATGCAACAAAAAAACGAACAAAAAGATATGAGACAACCAAATAGCTTTCAAGAGCAAGGTAATTCTGCTCATCCCAAAGATGAAAAAGATACTAGGCAGCCTAATAGTTTCCAGGAGCAGCCTCCAAATACGGAAAAAAACCACACCCAAAAAGCCAAAGAAAACTAAGACTTTCCGATGAATGATACAATTAGTAGACAAGAAGATAGCTTCAATAAATAAGTGAGTGTTTGAAAGGGTATTCCTTGAAAGAATTATTTAGGGATATCCTTTTATTTTTATATAAAGCTTTGTTAAAGTTATGGGTTTATTATGACTAACATTTCTTATTTATAGTGACTGTTAACTATATATAAGTGACCTTCAAATGACTACTAAAATCATAAATAAATTATGAAATTGGGGTTGGTGACATTTTTCAGCTTTGTTTACGCGAGTAAATTTTTAGCGATTTATAAATAATGCTAAAGCTGTTCCATGTATTGATTGGAACGCCAGACGGCGACTCCTACGGGATGAGTGAGTCAGATAAGACATCACAAATAAGCGCTAGCGATGGGTGATGGCTTATCGCTCACCCCGAGGAAAGCGTCCGGCTGGTGCGAAAAATCAATTTCAATGATTTCTTTACATCATAAATCAACCCTACTCTTTAACGTAGCCTTATATAATAATATGACCCTATCTTAATAACGTAATTTCTCACATAGTTATTTTTATATTAAGTAAAATATGACCAGGCTGGTTTTATTTCTTGTGATTATAAATGAATTACCTTTTTTACAGTTTGTAGTTAGTACATAAGTAAGAGTTAGTATAAAATAATACATATACATAGTGAAAATAAAAGGCGGCGGAATATATTGAAGAAGAAAAAACATAAACTTCAAACAAATGAAAATGTAATTGTGTTTCCGGGAATGGTAGACACATTAATAAGTGATGGGCTTGCCTATGCGGAGGCTAATAATTATGTCAAAGCAGCAGCTTGCTTTGACGAAGCGAAGAAATATGTGGTACTCGATGATGTGATTCTAAGTGTTTATGTGCTTACCTTATTAGAAACTAGGAGGGCCAAAGAGGCAAAGCAAATATGTGAGGGCCTACTAGAAGAGAAATCTCCGGTTTTTGAACAGATAGTAGAGCTTTACTTGACTATATTATTAGATTTAAAGGAGTATTACGAGTTAAATCAAGTGATTAACCGAATTTTAACTGAATATAATTTTTCAGATGAAAGAAAGACCAATTTTAATCAGCTAAAAGATTTAAGTAATCGCCTTGCTAATGAGCAACCGCTTATAGATGATAATGAGGAAACTGCTCTTATACCTATTGAGAAGGAGCAACTTGAGTTAAAAACGTTTAAACAACTAAGCTTTGTTGAACAGGAGCAAATTCTACAGCAAGCTTTTTATAGAGACATCCATTCAGCTATTCCTGAAATTAAGGCAATTGTAGAATATCCTGACGTTTCTCCGACCGTTCAAACACTAGCACTTTTACTATTGGGTAGTGCTGGAATTACAGATACGATCACAATCAGTAAGTTTGGTTTGACTCAGCAGGTAAATCCTTCTTCTCCTCCTCCTCAAACAGGTGTAGATCGAATGGAAGAAATAAATCAGCATGTACAAGAATATCTTCAAAAAGACCCATCTAAGCAAATGCTTACGACGGAGCTTTTACACCGCCATGCCTATGCTCTTTTTCCTTTTGACTGGCAAGGGTACAAAAATGAAGAGGTTGCAATGGCGTACATTGATTTTATTAAAATTATGTTTGGGGAAGAAAACGTGCATTTAAATTCCTTGTTGGAATTTATTGAGACAATAGAAAATTCGATAGAAAAGCCTTAAGTTAATTTCTCGCGTCTTTTAAAGGAATATAAATCTTTATTTCATAAATATAAGAAACTCATTCGTTACCGCTTAAGCTTAAGTAGTAATTAATGAGTTTTTTTAATGGGAAAAAATGAAACTATATTTTATTTAAAAAGAATTATATTGACTTTTTTTATCAATTCAAATAATATACAAATAATTGCTAATATTTTGTAAAATTTAGTTATTTTGAGAAATAGTGTTGTAAAGTAATCATCTTGTTGTGGCAACGGGCGACTAAAGTGGAGAAAGTGAGCCAATAAGAAACCACACTTACATGTATTATAGATTTTCCTTCTCTAGCATCACACTAATAACTTAGTATTATATAAATTTTATGGAAAAGGAGGGCATTTATTAGTTGTATAAAAATAAGAATTGGAAAGAGGAGGAAAAGAATGAATAAAAGGTATTTTAAAGCCTTTATTGCTGTGTTACTTACGTTTACTCTATTCTTTACAAGTATCGAAACAGGAAGTGCGGTGAGTACAATTTCTCCTAAGGTTGAAATGAGAGCTTCATGGATTTCTACTGTTGCAAATATAGACTTGAAGCCAGGTATGGATGAAGCTGCTTATACATCATGGGCTCGCTCTACCATCAAAGAGTTAGAACGAAAAAATTTTAATACAGTTGTTTTTCAAGTTAAACCAACTGCCGATGCATTATATCCATCTGAGTTAGCACCTTGGTCACGTTATATTACAGGTAGTAAACAAGGGACAAACCCAGGTTACGACCCGTTGCAAATTATGCTAGATACTGCACATGAACATGGTATGGAGTTACATGCTTGGATCAATCCTTACCGAGTTACAATGGCTAATCAAAAACTAGAGGAACTAGCACCAAATAATATAGCTTCTATTCATCCTGAATGGGTAGTAAAGCATGGGACTCAATATTACTTAAATCCAGGAATTCCAGGAGTCCAAAGTTATTTAATAGACGCTGTAAAAGAACTAGTGACAAATTATGACGTGGATGCGGTTCACATGGATGATTATTTCTATCCAGGAGTTAATTTTGATGACGCTGCAACCTACGCACAGTATGGTGCTGACTTTAACGACATCGGTGACTGGAGACGTAATAACGTCAATGAACTAGTTCAACATATTAATAGTAACATCAAACAAATTAAGCCTTGGGTACAATTTGGTATTTCTCCATCAGGAATTTGGAGAAATAGTAAGGACGATCCGAATGGAAGCGAAACAAATGGATCTGCTCATTATGACTCACTTTTTGCAGACAGCAGAAAGTGGATTCAATCAGGGTATATAGACTATATTACACCGCAAGTATACTGGTCTCGTCAGTTGGCTATAGCAAACTATTCGGTGCTTCTAGAGTGGTGGAGCAGACAAACAGAAGGATATCCGATAAATCTTTACATTGGAATGGCAGATTACAAAGTTAATGCTAACTTTGATACGGCGTGGGACAATCCGTATGAATTACCAGAGCAAATTTTGGACAACCGTATAAATGGAAAGACGATGGGCCAAATGCATTTTACTCTCCGGGATATCCTTGCAAATAAGCTTGGCTATGCTGATATAGTAGAAAATGAAATTTATCAGACAAAATCCTTAACCCCTCCTACTCCATGGAACGGAGCAGAAGAACCTAAAAAACCTATACTAGTTACTGCTAAAAATGATGGGAACTCTGTTCAAATTTCAATCGACAATAAGAAGCGGAAAGATGCTAGGAAATATGTGATTTACCGCTTCGAGGGTAATAAAGCAGGGGATTACAGTAATCCCCAAAATATAGTAGGAGTTGTTTTTGATCAAGATGGCTTTGCCACTTTCCAAGATAAAAAAGTGGATCCGAATAAGCGATACACTTATGGTGTAACATCTATTTCTTACACAGGGATGGAAAGCAAGAATGCCGAGGAAACAAAAACCAAAAAGTAAGCTATTCAAAACCTGAAGCCGTTTAGGCTTCAGGTTTTTTATATGGATGAAATCTATCTTTATAAAAACATTAATTGAAATAATAAAACGAAAATAATTATAAATTTCAAAAATTATGTTTCATTTTCAAAATAAATATGATATGTTATTTAATATTCAGACTTTATAGAAAAGTCGTTGTTGTGAGAACTGTTTTTTTAATTGATTAATATAAAGAAGGTGTTTATTTGAGTCAACGGGTTGCATCTATTCAAGTCGGACAATTAATGGTTGTAGGATTTAAAGGGAAAATTGCACCAGAGGGTATCATTGACCTGATCCATCGACACCGAATTGGTGGAATTATATTGTTTAGTCATAATGTTGGTACACCTCAGGAGCTCTTAAGTTTAACCTCTTCTCTTCAGCGCGAAGCACAAAAAGCAGGCTATGAATATCCTCTTCTGATTTGCCTGGATCAAGAGAATGGGGTAGTACGTAGATTGGGAAAGGGTGCAACTACATTTCCTGGAGCAATGTCCATTGGAGCTACGGCAAACTCAGAAAATGCTTTTGATATAAGCCTTGCCACTGGAAAAGAGCTAAAAGAGTTAGGGGTTAATTGGAATTTAGCACCTGTACTAGATGTAAATAATAACCCGGATAATCCGGTTATTGGGGTTCGATCCTTCGGAGAAAATCCACATTTAGTAGCTGAATTTGGGAAAAATGCAATGAAGGGCTTGCAAAATGCAGGAGTGATCACTACATTAAAGCATTTTCCAGGTCATGGTGATTCAAATGTAGATTCCCATTTATCCCTTCCAGTGATAGGTCATACAAGAGCAAGGTTAGATGAAGTAGAGCTTGTACCATTCCAAGCTTGCATTGCCGAAGGGGCAGATACTATTATGTCTGCTCATGTTTATTTTCCTGCAATTGAGGACAGAGAAAATGTCCCTGCTACTTTGTCCAAAAAAGTAATTAGTGGGCTGTTGAGAGAGGAACTTGGATTTGACGGTGTGGTCACAACAGATTGTCTGGAAATGAAGGCAATTTCAGAAACAATTGGTACTGAAAAAGGTGCCGTTGAGGCCCTTAATGCAGGTGTAGACTTAGTAATGGTCTCACATACACATGAAGTTCAGCTACGTACGATAAAGGAATTAGAGCTAGCCTTAGCTCAGGGTGTATTACAAGAAGAGAGCTTAAAGGCTTCCCTTAATCGCATTAATAAACTGAAGGGAAAATATTTGTCATGGGAAAACACTCCCTTCCATTCCGAGTTTGTTTCACTTGGTAGTGAAGAACACAAAAATATAGCTGAGAAGGTATTTCAAGAGAGCGTTACAATCGTGAAAAATGAGGGCCTGCTCCCTTTACAGATGGATCAAACTATATTAGTAATTAATCCACCTAACCAAACTATTTATGGTGTTGAGGATGTAAAAGAAATAAAAACAACACTAAGTGATGCAATGAAGGAATTTAGTAATCAAGTAGAGGCTTATGATTTACCGACATCATTCACTCTTAAGGAAATGGATTTACTCATTCAAAGGGCAAAGGAATTTGATGTAATTGTTATTGGTACTCTATCTGTATCGGCTACTAGCTATGAGATAGAGTTGTTTAATAGACTTTTGAAATTAGGTATTCCGGTTGTTGGAGTAGCAATGAGAAATCCGTATGATTTAAGGTTTTTCCCGGATGTAACGGCATATTTAGCAACCTATGAATTTACTTATCTTGCATTAAGAACCGCAGCTCAAGCGATATTTGGAAAAGTCTCGGTTAGTGGAAAACTTCCAGTAACTTTACTTGAAACAAAGACAACATTTTAGGGGGTGAGGGATACATAAGCAGGGAGGGAAGAAGTGTTTACAAGAATAGTTTGTTTTGTTTCATAGCAATGACTATTTTAAAAAAACTAGGGGGTATTACAAATGAGAGGTAAAAAGATAATTTCGTTAGCACTTATAGCCGCATTAGCCTTAGCAGCATGTTCGGATGATGAAGCAAAAGGCACTGTAGAACCAGATAGCAAAAATTTTAACAAAACAGGAATGCCCATTGTAAACGAAACAATTAAGTTGGACATTTTTGCAGGTAAGTCAGCTACTACGGCTGATGATTGGAATGACGTTCTAATACTTAATGAATATGAAAAAATGTCAAATATAGATATTACCTGGCAGCAGGTACCAGCCGATGGATTACAAGAAAAACGAAATCTTGCTTTAGCTAGTGGAACATTGCCTGATGTTTTTTATGCGGCAACTATTCCAGTAGGGGATTTACAGAAATACGGCCAACAAGGCACATTTATTCCATTAAACGACTTAATAGAGGATTATGCACCTAATTTAAGTAAAGTGTTAGAAGCAAATCCTGAAATTAAGAAAGGGCTTACTTTCCCAGATGGGAATATTTATTCGTTCCCTACTATTTATTCACCAGAGTTCACGTCTCTATTAATAGGTGCTAAGCCTTGGATTAAACAAGATTGGTTAGATCAATTAGGTATGAAAAATCCTGAGAATTTAGATGAGCTATATGCTTACTTGAAGGCAGTAAAGGAAACTGACCTGAATGGAAATGGAAAAAATGACGAGATTCCTTTAAGTAGTGTTTCTATGACTCGTATACTACATTGGATTTCCGGAGCATTCGGTGTACAAAACAAAGGATCTCTTCATACTTTACTTGATACGGATTCTGCTGGTGAGCTTCGTTTCTTCCCAACGGCTCCAGAGTATAAAGAAATGTTAGAGTATATGCATAAATTATATTCAGAAGGCTTAATCGATCAAGGTATTTACTCCATTGACGTTCCTAAATATTTGGCTGCTGCAGCTGAGGAGTTGTATGGAGCTACTCAATTCTACAACCCTGTTGAACTCTTTGGAGAAGAAATCGGTAAGGACTATGTGGTAGGAAATGCACTTGCTGGCCCAAGTGGGGAAAAATTATACACAGGAATTACCTCTCCATTAAGAGACTTAGGAAACTTTGCTATTACGAGTGAAAATAAATACCCTGCTGAAACGGTAAGATGGTTAGATCATTTCTACAGTGATGAGGGAGCTTTGATGTTCTTCATGGGAATTGAAGGAGAAACGTTTGAACAAACAGCAGATGGACCGAAGCTATTAGATAAAATCACAAATAGTAAAGACGGACTTACGATGACACAAGAACTAGCTAAATATTTAATCAATCCAGGTGGAAATCATCCGGTAATGATTACAGATGATTACTTCACTGGATCAGAGAATGCACCAGGTGATAAAGAGGCTACGAAAGAGCTTGAACCATATTTAATAGATGAAGTATGGCCTAACTTTACCTATACTGCAGAGGAAAATGATCGAGTATCAGTTTTAAAAGCAGATATTGATAAATATGTACAAGAAATGCAAGCGAAATTTATAACAGGAGAAACTCCTTTAACTGAATGGGACTCTTATGTGGGAACCATTGAAAAAATGGGATTAAAGGACTTCATGGAGCTTCAACAAAAGGCGTATGAAAGATACAAAGATTAATAAATGAGTTGCTTTCTAATTTGCAGAGGAAGTATCTTCCTCTGCAATATTAGAAAAACGGGGAGAAGGGGGTAAAAATATGCACATTAATGAAACAAAAGCAAAGCATGGGGTTGTTCCGAAAGTGAGTCGTTTTGCTAAAATCAAAAGAAATTTCCTAAAAAGCTGGCAGCTCTATGTTTTCTTACTTCCTGCGCTTTTATATTTTTTAATCTTTCACTATGTTCCTATGTATGGAGTACAAATAGCCTTTAAAAACTTTATGGCTAATCAAGGGATTTGGGGAAGTCCGTGGATTGGATTTGATCATTTTACGCGCTTTTTTGATTCATACTACTTTTGGAGATTAATAAAAAATACAATCATTCTTAGTCTATATCAATTGTTATTATTCCCTTTGCCAATTATTTTGGCCCTTTCATTAAACGAGCTGAAAAATGGTGCTTTTAAAAAATGGGCTCAAACACTTACATATGCTCCTCACTTTATATCCGTAGTTGTAGTTGTTGGGATGATTGTCATTTTCTTAGATCCTGCAAATGGTTTAGTCAATCAAATCATCACTCTCTTTGGCGGGGAAAAAATACGCTTTTTAGATGAGGCTAGTTGGTTTAGACATATATTTGTTTGGTCTGGGGTATGGCAAACATTAGGCTGGAGCTCCATAATTTACTTAGCCGCATTAGCAGGCATTAATCCAGAACTACATGAGGCGGCAGAAGTAGACGGTGCATCCAAATTACAACGAATTCTACATATCAACATACCGGGTATTTTCCCAACCATTGTCGTTCTACTTATATTGAACATTGGTAGCTTTATGTCTGTAGGATTTGAAAAGGTTTTACTATTACAAAATAGCTTGAACTCTGAAACCTCAGATGTCATACAAACCTATGTATATCAAGCTGGATTACTAGAAGGTCAATATAGTTTTGCAGCAGCTATTGGTTTATTTGACTCCATCATTAACATAGCTTTACTAATAACCTTCAATTATGTTGCAAGAAAAACTAGCAATAACAGCTTATGGTAAGGAGGGGTTCAAATGAAAAAAGTTAGTTTGTCTGATAAAGGCTTTGACGTGCTAAACAAAATATTCTTAACGGTCATCGTCATTTTAATAGTTTATCCGCTTGTCTTCGTTATTAGTGCCTCCATAAGTGATCCCTTAGCCGTAAGCTCAGGGAAAATGTGGTTATGGCCAGTCGATATTACATTTGAAGGTTATAGAAAAATATTACAAAATGACTCTATTTGGCTAGGGTATCGCAATACCATTTTATATACCGCAGTAGGAACACTTCTCCATTTATTTGTTCTGTTGCCATGTGCTTATGCACTTTCTAGAAAAGAGTTAATGGGAAGTAAGTATATCTTATGGTTTGTTCTATTCACAATGATGTTCAGTGGTGGTTTAATTCCAACTTATTTAGTGATCAAAACGTTAGGAATGCTTGATACCATTTGGGCTATTGTAATACCTGGAGTGGTTGGGGCTTGGTCTATTTTAGTAGCGAGAACTTTCTTCCAAAGCAGTATTCCGGATCAGTTAGTAGAAGCGGCTAAAATTGACGGAGCATCTGATTTTTATATGTTTATCAAAATTGTATTACCACTATCATTGCCAATTATAGCGGTTATGGCATTGTTCCATGCAGTTGGCTTATGGAATCAATATTTTAATGCGTTAATTTATCTGTCTGATCGGGATAAATATCCTCTTCAGCTCATTTTGAGGGAGATATTAGTAGTAAATCAGGCACAATTAGGCGAAGGGTCTGGGGAACAAACGGAATCGCTCATCCAACAGGTGAGGACAGGTGGTCTTATTAAATATGCGGTCATCATCATTTCCTCTTTACCATTACTAATTGTTTACCCGTTTTTACAACGATTCTTTGTCCAAGGCGTATTAATCGGTTCGATTAAAGAATAGCTTTTCATGGTGTCTAGCTTCGGCGCCTTGCCCCTCGGGTCAAATGGATAAATACTTCGGTGGCTGAAGAGCTGCCTCCTCGTATTTCCCCATTTGCCTGCCAGGGCAGAGATAGGCGCCTACGCTTTTCGTGGTGTCTAGCTTCGGCGCCTTGCCCCTCGGGTCAAATGGTTAAAAGCTCCGGTGGCTGAAGAGCTGCCTCCTCGCTTTTTTTCATTTGCCTGTCGGGGCAGAGATAGGCGCCTACGCTTTTCAATTTAAACATAGAAGGGAGAGTCTACTATGAACAGTTTTGTTAATGGATACTATCAGTTTGCGGTGTGGGCAATGAGGTTAGCATACTTGAACATACTTTGGTTTGTATTCACACTAGTAGGCTTGTTCTTTTTTGGACTCATGCCTGCTACAGCGGGTATGTTTGCTGTAGTAAGAAAATGGGTTTCTGGAGATACAGATATTCCCGTATTTCAAGCCTTTTGGAAATCTTATCGTCAAGAATTTTTTAAAGCTAATCTACTCGGATACATACTTGCCGGTATAGGATATCTACTATATATTGAGCTGCAAATTTTAAGAGCTCAGGAGAATATGGTTTACTTTGTGGCAAGCTATGGGGTAATAGCACTTTTTATAGTTTTACTTATTGTATTGTTATACTCTTTCCCAATCTTTGTACATTTCAATATAAGCACCTTACAAAATATTAAATGGGCTTTTGTAATAGGAGTCATTCATCCTATACTAACGATTGCATTGATTGCAATATTATTATTTGTTCACTATGTAACTTTTATAACCATTCCCGCTTTACTCTTTTTCTTTGGTGGAAGTGTAACCGCCTTTATCTTAACGTGGGGAGCGTCTAAAACGTTTACAAAGTATGAGCCCTCAAATGTCTGATTAGTGGAGGAAACAAATGAAGCTAGGGGTAGAAGTATTTTTGGAAGATGGCTATAAACCTTTTATAGGAAATCGTATAGGCTTGGTGACGAATATGACGGGTGTAAACCAAAAGCTCACACCGACTATTGAATTGTTTGTCGATCATCCTGGCATAAATCTTACAGCTTTATATGGTCCAGAGCATGGGATACGTGGAGATGCTAAAGAAGGAGAAGGAGTTCAGTCTTCGATAGACCCTTACACAAATCTTCCGGTTTACAGTCTATATGGTGATTCAAGGAAGCCTACAAAAGAGATGTTAGAATCTGTTGATGTCATTGTTTTCGATCTGCAGGATATTGGTTCAAGATACTTCACGTACATTTATACAATGGCATATGTAATGGAAGCCTGTGGAGAGCAAGGAAAACAGTTTGTTGTATTGGATCGACCAAATCCAATTTCTGGTGACCGAATAGAAGGAAACCTTGTGGAAGAGGATGTTCGCTCCTTTGTTGGTTTGTTACCTATTCCAAATAGACATGGGATGACTGTAGGAGAACTTGCCCAGTTGTTTAAATATAAGTTTGGATATAATTGTGACTTAACAGTTGTTCCAATGGAGGGTTGGCTACGATCCATGTACTTTGATGACACTCCTGTATTGTGGGTACCCCCTTCTCCAAATACTACTAATATTGATATGAATGTATTATATCCTGGAACCTGTTTAATAGAAGGAACTAACTTATCTGAAGGGCGAGGCACTACAAGACCCTTTGAATGGATCGGTGCTCCTTATGTGGATGGGCAAAGGCTAGCAAAGGTATTTAATGAGAAAAAGATAGAAGGCGTTATCGCAAGGCCCATTTCTTTTAAACCAACTTATCAAAAGCATATGAATGTTATTTGCAGCGGAATTCAGCTACATATTGTCGATCGCCGCATATTAAATGCTTGGGAAACTGGTCTCTTGCTTATAGAGACAATCGCAGAAATGTATCCAAAGGATTTCTCATTTATAGAAAATGGGCAGAAGAAGTATTTCTTTGACTTGTTGGCTGGATCTAAAAGTATGAGGGAACGTATTTGGAATGGAACGACAAAAGAATATATAGAGAATTGTCTATCTTTAATAGAAGGCTTTCAAAAAGAAAAGCAAATATACGACATATATAACTAGGATGATTAAAATGAATGATTTATCTAATTTGAATAAACTGTCAACCGAACAGAGAAATAGCCATTCCATAAACATTGATCATATGTCTACTAAAAGCATTTTAGCAATGATTAATGAAGAGGATAAACGTGTCGCTGAATGTGTACAGGATGAAATAGATGATATTGAAAGGGCTGCAGAGGCTGTATTCAACTCATTGAAATCTGGTGGAAGACTATTTTATGTTGGAGCGGGAACAAGTGGGAGACTAGGTATTTTAGATGCGGTCGAATGTCCACCCACCTTTGGGACACCGTCCAATTTAGTGCAGGCTGTTATGGCAGGTGGCCTTTCAGCTTTCGAAAAAGCGGTAGAGGGCGCCGAGGATAGTCCAGAGAAAGGTAAAGAAGATTTAAGAGAAAGAGCTTTGTCTAGTTATGATGTAGTGATAGGAATAGCAGCGAGTGGAAGAACGCCATATGTAATTGGGGCATTAGAATACGCTAATGAGGTTGGTGCACAAACGATCAGTTTAACTGCAAACAAAAATTCCTCCATCAGTGAACATGCTACTATTAAAATTGAAGTAGAGACTGGACCAGAGGTAATTACGGGGTCTACAAGGATGAAAGCAGCTACTGCACATAAGCTCATTTTAAATATGATCTCAACAACGGTTATGATTAAGCTAGGTAAGGTTTATGAAAACTTAATGGTAGATGTATCCGTTAGCAATGAAAAGCTAAAAGAGCGAGCGAAGGGTATTATTCAAACGATTACTAACCAGTCATATCAAGAGGCAGAAGAATTTTTAGAACTTGCAAATAATGAAGTAAAACCTGCGATAGTAATGATGAAAGCTAATGTGAATTATGAAGAGGCAATAGATTATATTAAACAGGCAAACGGTTTTGTAAGAAAGGCTATTGAATTGGCGGATAGGAATTTATAAGAGGAGGGAAAAGGATGAATGAACATAAGATGCTAATCTTGGACGATTTCAATAATGCCAATCTTAGTGACTATGAAACCAATCATTCCTTTGTCTCCTCCTATTATTTATCTTTAAACAAAGATTACGTCAAGCATGGAAAGTATAGCTTAGAGGTTAGCTTTAACTACGGAGGTTGGGTTAAAGGAAATGGAGCTATGTATATCAAGTTTAAAAAGAAGTTAGTGACACAGCAGATGCCAAAAAAGCTGGCAGTGTGGGTCCATAGTGATGGAAAAACACCATGGCTACGAGCAACCATAATTGATGGAGATAATGAACGGAAGATAATTAACTTAACTAATGGAAATATAAGCTGGAATGGATGGAAATACTTAGATGTAGAGTTGGAGCAAAACTGGAAGCTTCCATTAAGGTTGGAGCAAATATATGCAGTTGAAACAAATTTGGTTAATCAAAAAGACTCCAGTATTAATGGAAAGTTCTATTTGGATCATATTACATTTGTATATGTAGATGATCAAGACTTAACGGGACCAATTTTTAGTGACATATTACCGCAAAAGGAGAAGATATATAGAAATTCCTTTGTCTTCTCTGCAGTAGTGAGCGATGACATGTCAGGTGTAGATTTCGATTCTTTAATCATGAAAATCAATAATAAATTGGTTGTTCCTTCTGTTCGAGCGAACAAAATATCTTATCATGTAAAAGAGCTTCAAGAGGGAAATTGTAAAGTTAGCATCCAAGTAAAAGATTTGGCTGGTAATTGGTCAGTACCGTATCTAGAAAAAAATTATTTAATAGATTTAAATGAAGATCATGAATGTCCTATTATATCTGATGTCACACCAAGTGATTCCGCTTTAATTCATACAGCTACACCGCGAATTGGCTTTCGACTTTGTGATGAACATAGTGGGATTGAAAAGAACGATATAATTCTTACTATTAATAATGAAAAGCAAAAAGTGTTCTATGATGAAGAAACCGGCTGGGGATTTGCAATATCTAGTAGTCATTTAATAGATGGTCCACATCACCTTTCTATTCATACAAAGGATCGAGCGGGAAATGAAATGGACCCATATCAGCAAAATTTTGTTGTTCACTCTATAAAAGGGCCAATAGACGAGGACAACTTTATAGTAGGCATAATTCCAGATACACATACGCTGGAGCATGGAAAAGCTGCTTTAGTACATTTATTGGAGGAAGCACCTGAGTTTATCATACATATGGGTGACTTTGTAGATCAAGGAACAGAAGAGGAATTTAAGTTAGCGAAGACATCTCTATTTTCGGATATGAAGAAACATATACCCATATTAACGCTTGCTGGGAATCATGAAGCATTTCGAGGAAACTTAACGCTATATCAGAGCTTTATGGGTTCACCATCCTATCATTTTACGTATGGGAAAGTACTGTTTATCATTTTAAATAGTGCTTTAGGGCAAAGTCTCACGCTTTCAGACTCAACCCAATTAACTTACCTGAAGGAAGTATTATCTACCCATGAGCAAAAGCATATTGTAGTACTTACTCATGTACCTACTAAGGACCATTTTGGAACTGCACATGAAATGGTATATGAAGATTCCGTTCAATTAGTAGAAATACTTACCGAACACAAAAGTGAATTACCTTCTAGAGACATTGTAGTTTTATTTGGACATTTACATACGCAAGACCAATGGGAAGTTAGCGGAGTGAGATACATTATTACAGGCAATGCCTCACCAAAAAAATATGTAATGAAGCAGGAGAATAACATTGGTTACGGACTACTCCATATACAATCTAACGGTATGTATTATGAATACAAGCCTTTTAACTTAATACCTCCGGTGACCTAGTAAAAAGGGAGAGGTATAGTTAAAAAGCTATTTCAAGGAAGAAATGAGTGGATAAATTATGTCATCTGCCAACGGTGGACTAGTTATGCTAAATGAAATGGTGAATACATTGCCACCCTCTGAGAAGAAAATTGCAAGATATATATTAAATCATCCTCAAGAGGCAATTTCTTTAACTGCAGTTGAATTAGGGAAAAGAAGCTCTACTAGTGGGGCGGCAGTCATCAGGCTTTGTAAGTCATTAGATTTAAAAGGCTTACAAGATCTGAAGCTCAGAATTGCAGGAGATTTACAAAAGACAACAGAGCATGGTTTTAGAGATATTGAACCGAACGAACCGATTATGTCGATAATAGATAAGATGACAAACAATAGTATTAAAACGATTCGAGAAACGGCAGAAATGCTAAATACCGAAGAATTAGAAAAAGCTATTGACCTGCTTAGAGTGGCAAATACAATCCATTTTGTTGGCGTAGGTGCTTCTAATATCATTGCACAAGATGCTCAACAAAAGTTTTTACGCATTAACAAGAACTCTTATGCCTTTCCAGATATGCATTTAGCAATGACACTCGTAGCTACTGCGGAAAAAGGGGATGTGGTTGTGGCAATTTCCTTTTCTGGAGAGACATCAGAAGTTGCTAGAGTTTTAGAGCTTGCTAAGGAAAAAGGTATCTCTATTATCAGTATTACGAAATATGGTAACTCCATCGTTTCTAAAATTGCAGACATTAAGCTATATACGTCTGCCACTAGAGAATCAACGTTTCGTAGTGGCGCTACCTCGTCTCGAATTGGACAGCTGCAAGTGGTGGATATTTTGTTTATGGGAGTTGCTTCTCTGCAATATGAAGAAACGGTTAAGTATTTAGATGCTACCCGAGATGCGGTCAATTTTCTATCAAAGGATTCAAAGAAATAATTATTCATAAGCTGACTCTTCTATGAGTTGGCTTGTTTATTGTCAAAAGGGGTGTAGAGAATGTATGTGTTAGGGATTGATGGCGGAGGAACGAAAACTACTGGAATCATTGCTACATCTAAAGGTGAAGTAGTAGCAAAAGCGACGGTTGGTGGAACTAATATTAATAGTACGGGGAAAATAGCTGTCCAATCAGAACTGCAAAAGCTTATAAGGGAACTAAAAGAATTGGCACCACAAAATTTCTTACTAGTAAAGCGTGTATTTGCTGGTATGGCAGGAGCGGGCAATATAACCAACCAAGACGCCTTAAAAGCCATACTACAACCTCTATTTTCTTCAGAGGTAAGTATTACTATAGACCATGATGCGATTACAGCACTTTATTCCGGGACAATAGGAAAACCAGGGATAGTCCAAATTGCTGGAACTGGAGCAATCACATACGGTGTGAATGAAGCCTCAGATCGAGCGCGTGTAGGAGGATGGGGCCATCTGTTTGGAGATCAAGGGAGTGGATATGCCATTGGTAGAGATGCATTAGAAGCTGCCTTTAAAGCGAGGGATGGTCTCATGGAACAAACATTATTGTCTGACCTACTTATCCAGCATTTCAATAAAGAAGAATTACCGGATATTATTCCGGTTATTTATCAGGCAGACAATCCGAAAAAGCTGATATCCTCGCTCACGGTGCTTGTTATGAAGGCGGTAGAACGTAATGATTTATTGGCTAAGCATATCATCGATCATAATGGAGCAGAGCTTGGAATGGCGATATCTGCTCTTGTAAAACAGCTATTCAGCCAAAGGAATGTTGTTATACGAGTTGTTTTAGTAGGTGGACTTTTTAATAGATATGACATTTTGAAAGAATCAATCGAAAGAACGATTAAAAATGAAGGTATTCATGTAGATATAATCTTCCCGAAAATATTACCGGCAGGTGGGGCAGTAGTTGCTGCTCTTTTAGAAGAAAATATAGAAATAGATGAGTATTTTTTAGAAACATTTAATAGAACAAACTATGATAATTGAGGTGAAAGCATGCAGTTGATAGAATGGCGGTTAGATAGACTAGATGAATTGGTGAGTTTGTGGAATCAAGAGCTAGGTAGAGATTTTCCAATGCGAAAGGAGCTATTTGAGCAAAATAGTTTTCAGGATGAAAATATTTGCTATGATGCTTCGCGAATAGCTGTAAATGAGCAAGGTCAAATAATCGGGTTTGTAGTAGGTAAAAGGTGGCAGGAAGAATTAGAGATACCGATGAAGGATAAAACAGGCTGGATTCAAGTAATTCTTGTTCATCATGAGTACCGAAACAAGGGAATCGGCTCTAATCTATTAAGGCATGCAGAGGACGCTTTTCAATTAGCTGGAATGCAGGAAATATTATTAGGAAAAGACCCATGGCACTATTTCCCTGGCGTCCCATTAGATAGCTATGAAGATTGGTTTGAAAAAAGAGGCTATCATTCTTTTGGAAAAGAGTTCGATATGCTCTGTAAATATGAGGGTGAGGTAGCGAAAGAATTACCTGCTCTTCCTAATGTTGAGTTTTCGATATTAAAGTATGAGGAAAAGGAGGCGTTCCTTACATTTTTACATCGATGCTTTCCAGGACGATGGGAATACGAGGCTCATCAATATTTCCAAAAGGGTGGGAATGGTAGGGAATTTGCCGTTCTTAAAAAAGAAAATAAGATTATTGGGTTTTCAAGAATTAACGATAATAGCTCGCCCTTAATTGCTCAAAACGTGTACTGGGCACCGCTATTCAGCCAAGAATTAGGGGGGGTAGGACCTTTAGGGGTCGATTCTGCGGAACGCGGAAATGGATACGGTATAGCAATCGTACAAGCTGCTATAGCTTTTCTAAGAAATAGAGACATTAAACATATTGTCATTGATTGGACAGGGCTTGTCGATTTTTATCGTAAATTAGATTATAAGGTTTGGAAAGGCTATACCTCTTATAGAAAAGTACTCTAATATGCTTTTATTATAAATTTCTTTATAGGGAGAGATGTATTTGGAAGAGCAAACAAGCTATGTAGTTGGCCTTATGTCCGGAACATCACTGGATGGGGTAGATGCAGCTCTCATCAACATTATTGATATTAATGACAATTTGCAAATAGATTTAGTAACGTATTTGTCAGTCCCTTACTCAAGGGAACTAAAAGAAAGGCTTAGAGAAATTTGCACTCCTGAAATAGCAAAAGTAGCAGACATTAGTGGGATGAATATGTATTTAGCAGAAATCTTCTCTGAGGCTACCTTATCTATTATTCAACAAGCAAATTTAACGCCGAAAGATATTTTACTTGTAAGCTCCCATGGTCAAACTATCTTTCACCAGCCGACTTCCATTAACATTGAAGGAAGAGATGTTACATCTACTCTACAAATAGGGGACATAGCAGTAATTGCTGAACGTACCGGTATTACAACTGTTGGTGATTTTAGGACACGAGACATGGCTGTAGGGGGAGGGGGAGCTCCGTTAGTCCCTTATGCTGATCATATGCTTTATACGAATAAGAGTCATGGGAGAGTGCTCGTTAATATAGGAGGAATAGCTAACATAACTGTCCTTCCGAAAGGAGCTACAGCATCGGAGGTTATTGCATACGATACCGGTCCAGGAAATATGATCATTGATGCATTTGTCCATTGGGCAACAAATGGGAAGCGTGACTATGATCGCGAAGGGGCTATCGCAGCAAGCGGCAATGTGAATGAAAAATGGCTAACTAAGCTACTTGCTTATCCGTTCTTCCATCAGGATTACCCAAAAAGCACCGGTAGAGAGATGTTTGGAAGTCAATTTGCGAGAATGCTGTGGGACGAAGCTGAACATTTAGCTATTAGTCTGGATGATCGGATTGCTACCATTACTGCATTAACTGCACGGACGATTGCTACAGAGATTTTGAAATTCATTGAATCTGCACAGATAGAAGAAGTAATTGTTAGTGGCGGGGGGAGACATAATTTGACCCTTTTCAACAGCCTGCAAGTTTATATGTCAGATCGTGTTTCTGTGGTTGGAATGGAAGCATATGAAATAAGCGCAGATGCTAAAGAGGCGGTAATTTTCGCTTTATTAGGCTATCAATGCTTAAAGAAAAAAACAAATAACCTCCCTTCAGCTACCGGAGCTAAAAAAGCAGTTGTTATGGGCAAAATAGCTTGGGGAAATTCGATTGTGTAAGTGGATTTAATACAGGGATCGTAACCAAAAAGCATTTCTTCTGTACGGATTGCGAAAGTTACATGTGCTATATAAGTAGGGATGAAAGAGACAGCTAACACATCAAAATTGCGCGTGTTAATGACGGGTGATGACTTATCGCTTACCACGTGAAATGCGCCCGTATACAGGATAATCAATTCTACTCTATAAATATAAAAGCATTCTAAATGTCATAATTCTTATATTTGTAGCTTGCGTTAGCAAATCAAAATAAAAAATATAAGCTTTGTTAAAGTTATTGGTTGATTTTTACTAACAATTCTTTTTATAGTGACTGTAAACATAAACAAGGAACTTTCAAATGGCTATTAAGAACATAAATAGATGATGAAATTGGGGTTAGTGACAGTTTTTCAGCTGTTTATGTTAGTATTTGTTAGCGCTTTATCGATGCTAAAGCTGTTACCGTTTATTGATTGGAGCACCAGACGGCGACTCCTACGGGATGAGTGAGACAGATAAG